>RSAS01000309.1 GCA_003934145.1 Candidatus Viridilinea halotolerans
CGAAGGGTCTCTTGTCGGTGAGGAGAGATGCTTCGCTGCGCTCAGCATGACGGAGACTTTTGTTTCTCAGGAGCGAAGCGAAGGGTGACAGGCTGCTGGGGTACTTAAAAGTTTCTGCTTCCCTAAGACCAATACCTTTCAAATAAGAGGGATTTCTTGACGCAAATGCACAAGGGCGCAACGTTTTGGGCGTAGGTATGCCCAACCTTAGCGGCTTTGCGGCTTTGCGTGAACTTATTTGAAAGGTATTGCCTCTAAGACCTCTTTTCACATCGCTACGTTCTCGCCACGCCGGTGGCGCATGAACGCATGCACACCAGTGACCACAAGCGTTATCACCGTCAGCGGGATGACGAAGAGCGCCATCACCGAACTATAGGCGGGCAGCGCGGCATGCTCGGTGGCGGACAAGATCAGGTAGGTAGTGTAGGCGATGTAGTAGCCAAAGAAGAGCGCCCCCTCCCAACGCGCAATGGTCATGCCGCTGAAAAAGATGGGCAGACATGCGACCGTGGTGGCGAGCATCACCGGTAGATCGAAGTTGATCACCGACTGGGCTACATTAAGCCCCCCCGGCGTGACCATAGAGGCGATGCCGACGATGCAGAGAATGTTGAAGATGCTGCTGCCAATGGCGTTGCCAATCGCAATATCACGCTCGTTGCGCATGGTGGCCACCACCGAAGTGACCACTTCGGGCAACGAGGTGCCAATGGCCACGATGGTGAGGCCAATGATCACATCGCTCACGCCGAGGGCTTGGGCGAGGCTCACCGCCCCGTCAACAAGCCAGTGCGCGCCAAGGACGAGCAACCCGAGTCCGCCGACGAGCAGCGTCAAGTTCGTCACCAGCATACGAAGAGTCGGTTTACTCTGTTGCTCAGGTGCGCCAAATTCTTGAGCAAACTCCGCTTGGGCCGCAGCGGTTTCGCGACGGCTACTGATCACCGACCAACTCACATAAAGAATGATGCCGGCGGTCAACATAATGCCGTCGAACAGCCCCACCGTGCCGTCAAGCGCTAACAGTGCCATCAGAAAAGAGATAGCAATCAAGATCGGCACTTCACGACGAATGAGTTGAATCGAAACCACGAGTGGGGCAACGAGGGCACATGTGCCTAAAACAAAGAGAATATTAAAAATATTGCTGCCAACTACATTGCCAATCGCAATATCAGAGGCACCAGCAATACCTGCTTGGATGCTTACCGCCAATTCGGGGGCGCTCGTACCGAAGGCCACCACCGTCAACCCAATCACCAGCGGCGAGATGCCCGCAACCACCGCGAGGGCGGAAGCGCCGCGCACCAAGAGCTCGCCGCCGACGACGAGCAGCACAAAGCCAGCGATGAGTAGGCCAATGGTGACGAGATCCATGCGCGCGTTTACCTCCTTTTGGGGTGGCTCGTAGGCGCTTTACAGTTGGCGCCGTTGGTAGTAGGGGCTTCAGCCCCGTTACCAAGCTCATACGGGGCTAAAGCCCCTACTACCAACGGTAAAGCGCAAGGCTTTTCCTGAAACCATCATTGGTTACTTTTGCGCTATGACATGGTTCATAGTTACTTTACAGTTTAGTGTCACGCACCGCTTTCTGATGCGCTCGGGCTGACCCCTGAAACCTGACCCCTGAAACCTTGTCTATTGCAACAAATCGCCACTCACCTCTACGCCGCATGCTCTCCACGGCGCTGACGCAGGAATGCCTGCACACCAGTCACCACAAGCGTTACCACCGTCAGGGGAATGACAAACATGGCCATCACCGCGCTATAGGCGGGCAGCGCCGCGTGCTGGGTAGCGGCCAAGACGAGGTAGGCGGTGTAGGCGATGTAGTAGCCAAAAAAGAGCGCCCCCTCCCAACGCGCAATGGTCATGCCGCTGAAGAAGATGGGCAGACAGGCGACGGTGGCGGCGAGCATGATTGGTAGGTCAAAATGGATGACCGACTGGACAACGTTGAGCCCCCCCGGCGTAACCATGGAGGCGATGCCGACGATGCAGAGGATGTTAAAAATATTACTGCCAATGACGTTGCCGATGGCGATATCACGTTCGTTCCGTAGCGTAGCAATAACCGAAGTGACCACTTCGGGGAGTGAGGTGCCAGCCGCGACGATGGTAAGACCAATGATCACATCGCTCACACCGAGGGCTTGGGCAAGGCTCACGGCACTGTCAACGAGCCAGCGTGCGCCGAGGACGAGCAACCCGAGTCCGCCGACCAGCAGCGCCAAGTTCGTTGTCAGCATACGCAGAGTCGGCTTGCTCTGTGCCTCGGGTGCGCCAAATTCCTGGGCAAATTCCGCATGGGCCGCAGCGGTTTCGCGGCGGCTACTGATCACCGACCAACTGACATAAGTAATGATGCCGGTGGTTAGCACCATGCCATCAAACAGCCCCACATTGCCATCAAGCACCAACAATGCCAACAGCAAGGAGACCGCGATCAGGATGGGCACTTCGCGGCGGATCAGTTGCACCGAAACAACGAGGGGAGCGACGAGAGCGCATGTTCCCAAGACAAAGAGAATATTAAAAATGTTGCTCCCGACCACATTGCCAATCGCAATATCGGAAGTCCCAGCGAGCCCCGCTTGAATACTTACCGCCAATTCGGGGGCGCTCGTACCGAAGGCCACCACCGTTAGCCCAATCACCAGCGGCGAAATGCCCGCAACCGCCGCTAAGGCCGAAGCGCCGCGCACCAAGAATTCACCACCAACGACGAGCAAAACAAGGCCAGCGATGAGTAAGCCAATTGTGACGAGATCCATACGCCGTCTACCTTTGACATGGTTCGTAACCAAGTTACGCTTTTTGCCGCTGCCGCGGCGGGGGTGCGGGGGCCTGGCCCCCGCAATCCCCCCATTCCGATGGGGTGGCTATGGAATGGGTGTGACCAAAATCTGTAGGGCTGCGCCCCACATCCCGCCGCATGGCGAGAGGATGCGCGGAAACTTGGTTTCCGCACATCCTCCCGCCGTCGCTCTTACCGCACGTCCCCCTGGATCTCGCGGTAGCTGGCCGTAAACCAACGGGTGACGGTGCGGTAACGATCCTCAGGGCCAAACATGAGATTGCTGAGGGCGATCTCGGGATTGTCGAAGCCACTGCCGCCCAGGTCTTGGTCGCTGCTGAAACGATAGAGGGGCTGGTAGAGGGTGATGCTGGGGGTAAGCTCGATCCAGCGCGCTTGGAAGGCGCTATAGTCGCCACTGCGGACGGCCAGTTCGCTCTCGCGGTGGGCATTTTGCAGCAGCCGATCAAGTTGCTCATCTTGCAGCCCAGCGTAGTTGAGGCTGCTACTGGAATGCCAGAGGGCGAAGGGGTCGGGATCGGGGCCAAGGCGCGTCCAGTTGTGCAGGGCCATGCTAAAGTCGCCGGCGCGCAGGCGACTGAGCAATTCGCTGCGTTCGACCGGAGTCACGTTGATGGTGATGCCCAGGTCGGCCCATTGGCGAGCGATCTCATCGGCGGCGGCACGGCGGAGCGCTTCGCCATCAACCAGTAGTTCAAAGCTCAAGGGCTGCCCGTCACGCAGCAGTTGGCCCGTGGCATCGGGCGTATAGCCCATGGCCGCAAGCAATTGTGTGGCGGTCACAACATCGGGGGCATGCCAAGCCAGATCGGGGTTGTAGGCCCACGAGCCGGGAAGGAAAGGGGTATCGAGCGCAACGGCCACCCCGTTGAGGGCGCGCTCGATCATTGTCGTTTTGTTGAGGCCATGGGCCAAGGCTTGGCGTAGTGCTGCTTGATCGAGGGGCGCTTCGCGTAGGTTGAAGCTGAGTAGCGCATACTCATCCAGGGGGACACTGCGCGTGCGCACGCCCGCCACCGGCCCAGGTGCGAGCTGATCAAGCTGTACCCGTTCGCCGAAAGCGGTTACCTCGCCGCGGCTTAGCGCACCCAGCGCAGCTTCGCGGGTGGCGGCAAAACGCAGTTCGACCCGCTCGATATAGGGCCGTCCGCCAAAGTAGGCGGGGTTGGCCACGAGCAGTGCCGCATCATTGTTCAGTTCACTGAGCGCATAGGGGCCGGTGCCGATCAATTGGCTGGCGTAGGCACTACTGGCCCAAGTTGCAGGTGCTTGGCCCTCCAGCAGATGAGCGGGCAGAATGGGCACCCGCGTCAGGCTGGGGAAGGCGGCCAGCGGCTGATTGAGTGTCACGCGCACGGTATGCGCATCAATGCGATCCACCAGCAGATCCTGCCAAAAAGCGGCTAACGCCGGCTCGCCGGGTTGATCAAGCACCTGCAAGGTACGCAACGTAAAAACAACATCGTCGGCACTGAAGGGCTGCCCGTCGTGCCAAAAGACATTGCGGCGCAAATGGAAGAGGTAACTTGTTCCGCTGGCATCAAGCTCATAATCGAATGCGAGGGCAGGTTCGAGCAAACCATCGGCCCCAATGCGCATCAGGCCATCGTAGAGCAGGACGATCAGATCGCGGCCCACCGCGTCGCTCGTGGGATCATTGAGCAGCGGCAGGGGCAGTTGCGGCCCGCCCACGACGACTTCGACATACGAACCACCCGCCAACGGGCTGGAGACCGACGCGCTACTCAACGCCAAACGCCCCAGCAAAAGCGCTACAAGGAGCGTGCTGAGGCTTGCAATAACTATTTGCCAACGGATGCGACGAGCCATTTAGAAAATCGGCAGACTGGCGATGAGCGAGAACAAGAGAAAAAAGAATCCCAAGACAATCGTGGCTTGATGCAATGTCTTCTCAAGGCCGCGACGGGTACGGTAGATCGAACTCGTGTCGCGATTGGCCATGCCGGGCGAACGCGACTGGACAACCACCAAGATAATAATGGCGGTACTCATCACGAGAATAGCAATGTACAGGCCAAGCTCCACGGGAGTGACTCCTTAGTTTTTTGTACACGTTGACGCTTCGTCGTCAACGTGCATCTCATTAAATTTGGGGCTGCGCCCCCGCCTAGCGGGGGCGCAGCCCATACGCATGAACGCAAGCCCCTAACGGGCCTTCCGACGGGGGTTCGGGGGCTTGGCCCCCGAAAATCTCCCCTTTCGGCGGGGTTTGAGGGGCCGCAGGCCCCTTACGTTCATGCGCACGGGGCCGTAGCCCCCAAGGGATGCGGCAAAAGTCGCATCAGTATACCATAGGTTAAGGGCTGTGCTATACTAAACCTTGAAGTAGTGAACGTGGAAGGACGCCGACGCGATGTTTCGCGAAGATAAACCTGCTCACGAGTGCGGCGTATTTGCTATGGTCGCGCCCGATTCCGATGTGGCCCGCTTGACCTTCTTTGGCCTCTATGCGCTGCAACACCGCGGCCAAGAGAGCGCTGGGATCGCTGTGGCCAATGGTCGTTCTATTCGTTACCACAAGGCGATGGGGTTGGTCTCGCAGGTCTTCAATGAGAGCAATCTGCGCCCCTTGGCAGGCTATTTGGCGATTGGCCATACGCGCTATTCGACCACCGGCTCTTCAAAGCTGGAAAATGCCCAGCCCTTTGTGGTCGAGAGCGCCTTGGGGCCGCTGGCGGTGGGCCATAATGGTAACCTGACCAATGCGGCGACGCTGCGACGCGAGTTGCTGCTGCGCGGTGTGGGGTTGACCGGCTCGAGTGATTCTGAGGTGATTACGCAGATGCTCGCCGGGGGCGAAGGGCGCACCTGGGAGGAGAAGCTCAGGGTCTTTATGGTGCGCGCCCACGGCGCCTATTGCCTGACGGTGCTGACGCGCGATGCCGTCTTTGGCGTGCGCGATCCGTTGGGGTTGCATCCGCTCTGTATCGGACGTTTGGGGGAACGGGGCTGGCTCTTGGCCTCCGAGAGTTGCGCTTTTGGCCCGATTGGGGCGCAGTTTGTGCGCGCCGTCGAGCCGGGTGAGATTGTCATGCTCACTGAGGAGGGGCCGCAGACGCTGGCGCATATGCCAGCCGTGCGCCCGGCTGAGTGTCTCTTTGAGTATATCTATTTTGCGCGCCCCGACAGTCTGCTCCACGCACGGACGCTGCACGCGATGCGCGTGGCGCAGGGGCGCGAACTGGCGCGTGAAGCGCCCGCCGACGCCGATCTCGTCATTCCAGTGCCCGATAGCGCCACGCCGGCGGCGATTGGCTACGCCCAAGGATCGGGCTTGCCCTATTCCGAAGGGTTGATCAAAAATCGCTACATTGGACGCACGTTCATCCAGCCCGATGATCAGTTGCGCAAAGTGGGCATTTCGCTCAAGTTTAATGCGCTGAGCGATAACTTGATCGATAAGCGTGTGGTGCTGGTTGACGATAGCATCGTGCGTGGCAATACCTCCGGGCCGATTGTGCGCCTGCTGCGCGATGCCGGAGCGCGTGAAGTGCATATCCGCGTCTCGTCGCCGCCCATCCGCCATCCCTGCTTCCTGGGGGTCGATATGGCTACCTATCCTGAGTTGATTGCCCATCGCCTCACTATTCCTGAGATTTGTAAGCAGTTGGGGGCCGATAGCCTCGCCTATCTGAGCCTGGAAGGCTTGATTCGCGCCTGTCGGCACGAGGGCGATACCTTCTGCAAGGGCTGCTTTAGTGGCCGCTATCCGGTCGAGATCGAATTGGTTGATAAAGAGGTCTTTGAGATCAAGTGACGCTACACAACGAGATAGAATTGACCCTTGATGGCATTGCCCAAGGGGGGGCGGGGGTTGGACGGTACGAAGGCCAGGTGGTCTTTGCCACGGGTGGTCTGCCCGGTGAGCGCGTGCGCGTACTGCTGGGCGAACGCAAGCCAAACTATTTGCGTGGGCTGGTCTCTGTAGTGCTGGAACCGTCGCCTGACCGGGTGACGCCACAGTTAGACGCGGGCGACCACGCGCCCTGGCAACATATTGCCTACGCGGCGCAATTGCGCTTCAAGACGACGATTCTGCGTGAGCAATTGGAACGTATGGCGGGCCTCACCGACCTGCCGTTAGCGCCCATCATCGCGGCGCCGCAGCCGTGGGGCTACCGCAATAGCGCCCGGCTGCACGTCGCCGGGAGCGAGGTGGGCTACCACGCGAGTGGCAGTCAGACGGTGGTGGCGCTGACTAGCGATCCCTTGCTGCTGCCGGCGCTGAATGAAGCGCTTGCGGCGCTTGCGGGGCAGTTGCCACCCAACCTGCTCAACGGGGTGACGCTGCGCGGCAGCGTCGCCTTTGGCTATGCGTTGGCGCTTTTGCATGCGTTGCCTGAAGCGGACATGGCGGCATTGGCGCACCTGATCCAGGTTTGGCGGGCGCTGGTGCCCAGCCTTGCGGGGGTGACGGTGGCGGGGAGCGATCTCAGCAGCGGGGCGACGACCCTGCACGAGGAGTTAGCCGGGCTGATCTTTAGCCTGAGTCCGACCAGTTTCTTCCAGGTGAATGTGGCACAGGCTGAGCGTATGGTGACCTTGGTGCAGGATGCCTTGCAACCAGCGGCGGGCCAAGCGCTCTTGGATCTCTACGCGGGTGTTGGCACCTTTGCGCTGCCCTTAGCCGCCGCCGGGGCGGAAGTAACCGCCGTGGACGAGGCGCGCGATGCCCTAGCCGATGGGCGGCGCAACGCCGAACTGAACGGCATCAGCGGCGTGCGCTGGGTGCAGTCGCCAGTGGAACGCGCACTGCCGGCGCTCGTTGGGCCATACGCGGGCGTCGTGCTCGATCCGCCACGGCGCGGCTGCCATCCCGCCGTACTCGAAGAACTGGCGCGCCTACGCATCCCGCGCCTCGTCTACATCTCGTGCCACCCCGGCATCCTGAGCCGCGACCTGCCAGCGCTGCTGCGCACGGGCTACCGGATTGAATCCATCCAGCCGATCGATCTCTTCCCGCAAACGCCGCACATCGAGACAGTGGTGGTTTTGGCGCTTGGGGAAGGTTGAAACCTGTGGGGCTGTGCCCCCCGCCCCACCATGCGGCAGAAGGGTGCGCGCGGGAACTAGGTTCCTGCGCGCACCCTTACCGTTCATGCAAGATCGGTTAGACATGGTTTCAGAAAGAGGCTTCGCGCTTTACCATCGTAGTGCCGACTTTAGTCGGCTGAGGTCTTTGGCAGCAATGGGAAGCCGACTAAAGTCGGCACTACCTATTGGCGCAAACGGTAACGTTGCCACGAACCTTGTCTTAGCTCTACAATAGCATCGCCCTACGCTAGTAGCTTCAGGGCTTGAGAAAAAAGTTGCTCGAAGATCACGCGCAAGCGAGCATTGGATGTGTTTCCGCATTTCATGCTGCTCGCAAGGTGGGGTGATCAACGCGCCGTGCTGCATACGCAAAGCACGCAATGAGATCGTTTACTTCGAGATCAGGCATCTCTGCTAAAACTTCGTCTGCGGTTAAGCCTGCGGCAAAGAGGTCAAGGACGTCAACAACCCTGATCCGCATACCACGAATGCATGGGCGTCCACCACACTGTTCGGGGTTGGTGGTAATCCGGTCTAGTGGGTGCATATCTTTGGTTCCTCGTGATGGTTTGCATTGGTGACAAAGGGCATTGTAGCAGAAAAGTAACTCCTCCCCTTGCCAAATTTGCGTTGCTCGCTTACGATGACAGCGCGTGTTCTGTCACGAGAAGAGAGACGAGGAGGCAGATCTATGCAGGAGAAGATTTCGCGTCGGAGCTTTCTGAAGGGTGGGATGGCGCTCGGGGCCGGGGCGATGCTCTGGGTCTATGCCGATGGCGGCTATCGTTTGGCGTTGGCGCAGACGACCCCGGTGTACAAACTGAGGATCTTGCACACCAACGACCACCACGCCCGCATCGAGCCGGTGATGAGCGGTAGTGATCCGCAGCACGGTGGGGTTTCGCGGCGCAAAGCGCTGGTTGATCGCATCCGCGCCGAGTCGAGCGATCCGGTGCTCCTAGTTGATGCTGGTGATGTCTTCCAGGGGACGCTCTACTTCAACCAGTTCGATGGTCAGGCCGATCTTGAGTTCTACAACGCCATGGGGTACGAGTTGATGACCCTGGGCAACCACGAGTTTGATCGCACCCAAGAGGTGTTGGCAGCCTTTCTAACAGGCGCCACTTTCCCGGTACTCAGCGCGAATGTCGTTGCACCGGCGAGTTCGCCGCTGGCAGGCAAGTATCGCCCCAGTGTGGTCATTGAGAAGGGTGGCGAGCGGGTTGGCTTCTTTGGGCTGACGCCGCCGAACACCCCAGAGTTGGCGTTGGGAGCGCGGGGGCTCGATTTCACCGATCCAGTGGAGGCGGCGCGCACGCAGGTGGCGGCGCTGCAGGCCCAAGGGGTGAATAAGATCATTGGCCTCACCCATGTGGGGATCGACGTGGATCGGCGCATCGCCCGCGAAGTGCCAGGGATTGCGCTGATTATTGGCGGCCACACGCATACGCCGATGGGCCCGATGACGAGTACGGGCAATCCTCCCTACCCTGAGTTGATTGACGGGCCGGATGGTAAACGGGTGGTGGTGGTGACAGCGTGGGAGTGGGGCCGCTGGCTGGGCGATCTGACCTTGGGCTTCGATGCGGCGGGCCAACTCGTTGATGTGCAGGGCAATCCCACCGAGGTAGCGCCGAGCCTCACTGCCGATGCAAGCTTCGAGAGTCGCATCGCGGTCTTCCGCGCTGCGCTCGATGAATTGCGCCAGCGTGTCATTGGTCAGACGGCGGTGGCGCTGAATGGCGAGCGGAACGATATCCGTGCCCGCGAGACCAACTTGGGCAATCTGGTGGCCGAGGCGCTGCTGGCTGGGGCGCGTGAGTCGGGCGCACAGCTTGCGATCACCAATGGTGGTGGCATCCGCGCTTCCATCCCCGCTGGCCCGGTGACGGTGGGCCAGGTGCTGGAGGTGTTGCCCTTTGGCAATACGCTGGCGCTCGTTACGATCAGCGGTGCGCAACTTAAAGAGGCGCTGGAGAATGGTGTGAGCCAGGTCGAGACGGGTGCTGGGCGCTTCCCGCAGATTGCGGGTTTCCGCTTTGCCTTCAATCCGGCGCTGCCCGCTGGTTCGCGTGTGACGGCGATGACCTACAACAACCAGGCGATTGACCCCGCTGCCACCTTCCGGGTGGTGACCAACAACTTCATGATGGTGGGCGGCGACGGCTATACATCGTTTGCGCAGGGTAGTAACGCCATCGACTCCGGCCTGATCATGGCGGACGTGGTGGAGCAGTATATTGCGGCCAACTCGCCGATCAGTATTGCGACCGACGGGCGCATCATGGAGGGTAGCGCTGCTGATGTGCCGGTGGTGCCGGTTGCTCCCGCGCCGGAGCCCGCCCCGGCCCCCGATCCGGCCCCGGGCGACGTGCCAATCCCGGCGAGCCTACCCGCCACCGGCGGCCCGGCTGCGCCCTTGGGTTGGCTGGCCAGCCTGGGCCTCAGTGCCCTGGCCGGTGGCCTCGCGCTACGCCGCCGCGCCAACCAGAACCCTGCCGAGGAGCAGGAAGAGGCTGAGGTACAGGTGTAGGATGTTGGGGCAGGGTGCGCGAGCATGGTTCTCTCGCACACTCTCCTGCCGCCTGACGGGACGTGGGCCCAAGCCCCCATCACGAGGTTGAGGACGGCAGGCTCTAGACAACAAAACGCACGGGGGGCGGCTTAGCCGCCCCCCGTGCGTTTTGTTGTCCGAGCACAACCAAGTTGCTACAGAACTACGCTATACGCATCCATATAGTACGTTGTGTCTTTTGGTAATATGAGTATGTTATGCTGTTGGGCATAGGTAGTACGCTATACGAGTCGTGAATTTTTTTGTTCTCTTCCTTGTTTTGCGGGGCTGTCGCCCCCACGGACATTAATTTAAGGGGCCTGCGGCCCCTTAAACCCCGCCGGAAGGGGGGATGCTGCGCGAGCCATGCCCCCGCCCCCCGCTAGAGGCTTACGTTAAAAGGAGAATGCTATGTCCCCCTTCAGTCTTGCTGTTTGCCCCCACGATACGGTACGCAACTCGGAAGGCTGGTACCGTTTTGTACAATTCCTATCTCAGAAACTAGAAGAGAACGTCAATTTTAAGCTGGCGCTCGATTTTGCCGATTTCCACGAGCATTTCAATTCGGACGATATCGTGTATGCCAATCCGAGCGACGGCTTGCAGTTGCTCGACAGCCATGGCTATACGGCGCTGGTGCGCCCAATCGGGATCTACGATGAGGCGCTGCTGCTCGCTGGCCCGGACGGGCCTAAGCCGGAGCTGAGTGCCTTGGCGGGGGCGCGCATGGCGACGATTACGAGCCTCTTGCCCACCAAGATCGCGCTCTATACCATGAAAGAGAAGGGCATCACGCCGGGTGAGTTGGTCAACTGCGACTCGTGGCTCGGCGTGGTACGCAGTGTCTGGGGCGGCGACACGCCCTACGGGATCATCTACCGCGACGCCTACCAGGATCTTTCGGAGCAGGGGCAGGCGATGGTGCAGGTGATCGAAGAGACCAATTGCCGCTGTGCTTTCCATGTCATCTGTGTGAGCCCCAAGCTTGCAGCACAAGCCGATGCGCTACGCAATGCGTTAGTGACAATGGCTGATGACGCGATGGGCAAAGAGGTGCTTGGCGATATGCACATGCCGGGATGGCAAGCCGTCACTGGCGAAGAGCTTGATTTTATGCGCAAGATGCTGAATTCGTAGGTGTGAGTGAAGAACAGAGGAACAGAAGAACGAAGAACAGAAGAACAGGTGAACAGATTACTGTTCACCTGTTCTTCTGTTCTTCATACCTACTCAAAAAGAACCCACGTATCCTTGCTGCCACCGCCTTGCGATGAGTTGACGACAAGGGAGCCACGGCGTAGGGCGACGCGGGTGAGGCCGCCGGGAACGACGGTAATCTGGTCGCCACTGGTAAGGACGTAGGGGCGCAGGTCTACGTGGCGCGGCTCAACACGCTCGTCAATGAAGCAGGGAGCACACGAGAGTTGCAGGGTGGGTTGGGCAATGTAGTTGCGCGGATTGGCGGCGATGCGGGCGCGGAAGCGTTCGCGTTCGGCGGCGGTGCTGTGGGGGCCGATGAGCATGCCGTAGCCGCCCGATTCGCCCACGGCCTTCACGACGAGCTGATCAAGCCGCTCAAGCACGTAGCGGAGCTGGTCGGGCTCGTCGCAGAGGTAGGTCTCGACATTGGGCAGAATCGGATCTTCGTTCAGATAATATTTAATAATACGCGGTACATAGGCGTAGACCGCCTTATCGTCAGCGATGCCGGTGCCGATGGCGTTCGCAAAAACAACATTGCCGGCGCGATAGGCATGAAAGAGGCCGGCTGCACCGAGGGTGGAATCGTGGCGGAAGGCGAGGGGATCGATAAAATCGTCGTCCACGCGGCGGTAGATGACATCCACGCGACGCAGACCAGCGGTGGTGCGCATATAGACGATATTATCGTGGACGAGGAGGTCGCGCCCCTCAACCAACTCGACACCCATTTGGCGGGCGAGGAAAGTGTGTTCAAAGTAGGCGGAATTGAAGACGCCGGGCGTAAGGACGACGATGGTAGGCTCGGGACGTTGGGGCGGCGCGAGTGAGCGCAGGGTGGTGAGCAGCACCTGGCCGTAGTGGTCAATCGGCTGGACGCCGACATTGGCAAAGAGGCGCGGAAAGGCGCGCTTCATCACACCGCGATTGGTGAGCATATAACTCACCCCGCTCGGCACGCGCAGATTATCTTCAAGAACGGCAAACGCCCCCGACGGCAAGCGGATGAGGTCGGTACCGACGACGGAGGTATAGATCTTTTGGGGTACGCTAACCCAACGCATCTCGCGGCGATAGTGGTGGCATGTATAGATCAACTCGCGGGGCACGACCTTATCGGCAAGAATGCGCGCTTCGTGGTAGATATCGTGGAGGAAGAGATTAAGCGCGTGGATGCGCTGCTTCAGACCGGCCTCAATCACGGCCCACTCGCGGGCGGTAATAATGCGCGGCAGCAGGTCATAGGGAAAGATGCGCTCGGTACCTTCATCATCGCCGTAGACGGTGAAGGTAATGCCCTGATTCAAAAAGGTCAGATTAGCAAAACGCTGGCGCTCCTCCAGATCAGCGGCGCTCAACTCCATGAGACGCTGATAGAGCGGGCGGTAGTGGGGGCGCACATGGCTCGCTTCGTCAAACATCTCATCAAAAGCGGCATTCAGCGCATAACTTGTAAAGAGTGGGTGACCAACGGTGAGGGTGCTGCGTTCAGTAAGCATGGGTGTGTCCGTGGGGAGAGGGGGGGGGCTTCTACCAGAGCAAGGACATACACCAGCGAGCACAGAGTGGGCAGCACTGCCGCAGCATCTTCGCTTGCGCGCTAAGGGTTAAAGGGTATAGTAGCCTTTGCGGGTAATTTCGTCAAGGGTGAGGCTACACCCGCCCGATTTGCAATCTTTCCAAGAGCATGGTATACTCCTGCACGTCAGGGAGTTGAGACCCCGTAGCTCAGTGGATTAGAGCGTTTCCCTGCGGAGGAAAAGGCCGTGCGTTCGAGTCGCACCGGGGTCGCCAAACACAGAGCGGGAGCTTTGCAGCAAGCAAAGCTCCCGCTCTGTTTTGCATTGGGGGCAAGGGTGCGCACGGAAGCCACGTTCCCGCGCATCCTCGCTTGATCAATTGGAGATCACCACCCATACCGTGCGGAGGAGGCGAAGCCTCCCATACGCATGAACGTAAGCCTCTGGCGAGCCTTCCGGCGGGGGTTCGGGCTTGCCCTGAGCCTCGTCGAAGGGCCATGGCCCCCGAAAAATTTCCCCTTCCGGTGGGGTTCAAGGGGCCGCAGGTACCTTACGTTCATGCGCATGGGCGAAGCCTCCCCATCTCCCATCCCTTACTTCTAGGAAGCTCTATGCACCTCTTCAACTCGCTGGCTCGCATCAAGGAACCCTTTGTTATCCCGCGTGATCGCCCGGTGACGCTCTATGTCTGTGGGGTGACGCCCTATGATACGACCCATATTGGCCATGCGCGTACTTTTTTGATCTTCGATCTGCTGGTGCGCTACCTTCAGTTCCAAGGGGCTGCGGTGCGTTATTGCCAGAATGTGACCGATGTGGACGATCCGCTCTTTGCGCGGGCGCGCCGCGATGGGTTGGATTGGCGCGATCTGAGTAATCAGCAGGTGGCGCAGTTGCTGGAAGATTATCGCGGCATGAATTTTCTGCCGCCGACCTATTTTCCGCGCGCTAGTGAAGAGATTGGCACCATGTTGCCGTTGATTGAGCGGCTGATTGCGCTCGGTCACGCCTACGTCGTGGGCAGTGAGGTCTATTTTAGCATCCGCAGCGATCCCGATTTTGGCAAAATGGCGCGCATGGGTTACGCCGAACTCTTGGCGACGGCCAATCAGCGCGGCAATAATCCGGACGATCCCAACAAGCGCGATCCGCTCGACTTTGTGCTGTGGCAACGCGGCGGCCCTGATGATCCCAAATGGGAAAGTCCGTGGGGCCTTGGCCGCCCTGGTTGGCACATTGAGTGTAGCGCGATGGCAATGCGCTATTTGGGCGAGCAACTCGACATTCACGGCGGTGGGGCCGATCTCATCTTCCCCCACCATCCCTGCGAGATCGCGCAGAGCGAGCCGGTGACCGGCAAACGCCCCTTCGTGAAGGTGTGGATGCACGCCGGCCTCGTCTGGCTCGACGGTGAAAAGATGAGCAAATCGCTGGGCAATCTCGTTTTTGCCCGTGATGCTCTGCGTGAATACGGCACCAACGCGCTGCGTTGGTACCTGCTGAGCCAACACTACCGCGAAGATTTTGACTACCAGCACGCCGGTATCGCCCACTGCCGCGAACTGGCGCAACACCTTGCAGCAGCACTTGCCGCCCAAAGCGGCACCCAGCACCCGCTCGATCTCAGCGTGGGCCGCGCTGAATTCCTAGCGGCCATAGACGACGACTTGAACACCCCGGCAGCGCTGGCTGTTTTGCATACCATGGTTGGCGAAACGCTCGCCGCCGCCGCCGCCGGGCGCGACGTTGGCGCGGCAGTGGCGACGCTGCGGGAGGTGGCGGGGATGTTGGGGTTTGTGGTGGCGTGAGGCGGAGCTAACAAAAGCCTTCTGCGTACCTCCGCGCACTCTGCGGTGAAATACCAGAACGCTTCTCAATCTGCCCGCCGTTGTGTGGTAGCATGAGGCCCAGCAGTACGGCACGATTGGCGTTGCCGTAATGAGAGAGGAGTTATGTATGCAGGTCAATCCGGCGATCTTTAAGGCTTATGACATTCGAGGTGTCTACCCCACCGAATTGAATGAAGATGCCGCCTATCTGATTGGACGAGCATTTGCGAGCTTTTTGCAAGTAGAAAAGGTCATTGTTGGGCGCGATATGCGCGTATCGAGCCCTGCCATTTTTGATGCGGTAACACGCGGTCTCACCGACCAAGGGGCAGATGTGACCGATATTGGCATGGTGAGTACCGATCAATATTACTATGCCTGTGCCACGCTGGGCTTGGCGGGAATGATGGTAACCGCTTCGCACAATCCGGCGCAGTACAGCGGCTTCAAGATGGTGCGCAAGATGCCCTACCTGCTCAGTGGCGACGAGGGCATTCAGGATTTGCGCCGCCTTGTCGAGAGCGAGGAGTTCGCCACGCCCACACGCAAGGGCGAAATTACGACCATTGATTTGAATGAAGAGTTCGTCAATTACGTCCTGACGCTGGTGGATGTCAAGGCGCTCCAACTGCACGCGGCTGCCGCTGCGCCGCTGCGCGTCATTGCCGATACGGGCAACGGCATGGTTGGCCCGGCGTTGCAGGCGATCTACAGCCGTCTGCCGCTTGAATTTGAAGGCATGTATCTCGATCCCGACGGCACCCTACCCAACCACGGCCTCGATCCGTTGCAGCCAGAGAATCGCGCCGAGTTACAGGCCCGTGTCTTAGCCGAAGGCTTCGATATTGGCTTTCTCTTCGACGGCGACGGCGACCGCTTTTTTGCCGTGGATGATCGCGGCACCTTCATCTCCGGCGATTTCCTCACCGCGATCATGGGCCAGTACATGCTCGAACGCTACGCTGGTGCCAAGATTCTCTACGACGTGCGCGCCTCATGGGCCGTCCCTGATCTGATCAGCGCCAAGGGCGGGACGCCGCTGATGGAGCGCGTCGGCCACGCCTTCATCAAGCAGCGTATGGCTAGCGAGGATGCCGTCTTCGCCGGCGAAGTGACTGGCCATTACTACTTTAAGGATTTCTTCTACGCCGATTCGGGCATTCTGCCCTCGCTGCTGCTACTCGAACTGCTGGCCCGGCGCAACATCAAGATGAGCGATCTGCTCAAAGAGCTAGAGGCCAAATATTTCATCTCCGGCGAGATTAACTCGAAGGTCGCCGATGTCAAAGGGTGTCTCGCAACCTTGGCTACGCGCTACGCCGATGCCAAAGTGGAGTATATGGATGGCGTGTCGGTCACATATGACACGTGGCACTTCAACGTGCGCGGCTCCAACACCGAGCCGTTGATTCGCCTGAACCTCGAGTCGGTTGCCTCGCCCGCCGAGATGGAAGACAAGCGCGACGAAGTGTTGGCCATTATTCGGGGATAGGGCATACGCGGGGAAGGGGGCGTGCGGGAACTAGGTTCCCGCACGCCCCCTTCCCCGCGTATGCCCCCGGAAGAGGAATTTGTTAGCGCGAAAAAGCCTTGGGTTAGCCTACGCGCCGGAGCGCGGGCCGGAGGCCCGCGCTCCCAGGTGAGGTACCGGCACCGTTGGCAAGGGGAGCTCGAATGCGCAGGCCCAAACATCAATGTCGGGCCAATGTTCAGCGCGGCTGAGTAAAACAGTCGGCATGTCGGCGTGGCCTGAGAACCTGAGTGGCGAATGCGTTGCGACTCCATGCTATACTTTGGTAACTGCTCGGTGCCTCATTTCGCCTATACTAGGTACGAGTATATCATCACAGCAACGACCGCCTTCATTGGTCCGTCGGGAGTGAAGAGCAATGCTTGAGCCGGGGGCCATCCTCCAAGATCGCTATAAAGTTATTGCTGCCATCGGCAAAGGCGGCATGGGCTCCGTCTATCGCGCACGCGATTTGCGCCTCCGCACCGACGTTGCCCTCAAGGAGACGCTCTTCAACGACGAGGTCTATCGCCGTGCCTTTGAACATGAAGCGCAGGTATTGGCCCGTCTGCGCCACCAAGCACTGCCCCGTGTGATTGACCACTTTATCGAAGGCCCCGGTCAGTTTCTGGTCATGGAGTTTATTCATGGCGAAGATCTCGGTAATCAGTTGGTGCGCCTCGGCCAACGTTTCGCAACGCCCCAAGCCATGCCCATGATTCTGCGTTGGGCCGATCAACTCCTTGATGCCCTGCACTATCTGCATACCCGACCGTCGCCTGTGTATCACCGTGACATTAAACCCAAAAATCTGAAGCTTACCCAGACCTACGATATTATCCTGCTCGATTTTGGCCTTGCCCGCGGCGGCATGACCGTTGCCGTTAGTCCCGATGAGGTGGCCGATGCGGCTGCCAACGAGCGCAAAATCTATGGCTTTACACCACCCTATGCCCCGATCGAGCAGATGCGCGATGGTGAACCCGACACCCGCAGCGATCTCTATGCTCTCGGCGCAACCATGTACCACCTGCTGACCGCTAGCCTCCCTGCGGATGCGATGACGCGTATGGCACGTATGATCAAGGGCCAACCCGATCCGCTCAAGCCCATCTGCAGCATTGTCTCCCATGTCCCCGAAGCCATCGCCACCGTCGTCGAACACTCGCTCGCGGTGATGCTCGACGACCGTCCCGCTTCAGCCCGCGAGATGCGCATCGCGCTATCCCAGGCGCGATCGGGCCGCCGTCCTGCCGCTGCGCCTACCATTGTCGAGGCTCAGTCTGCTGGTGTAGCCGCCCCACCCCCAACGCCCACGCATGTCACCACCGAACCCCATGCCAATACCTCGGTGAGCCAGCCTGTCCCGCCGATGACCGGCATGCAGCCCAGCCTCACCTCTTTCCCAGGAACCATCACACCGAGCATGATCCAACCGACGACGCAGCCCGAAGCGGTGCCGTTCGGCACGCTGCTGCGCATGCTCACTACTGGTAGCCCCATTCGCTCGATTGCCTTTAGCCCTTCGGGCGATCTGCTTGCTGCGGGCTACGATGACCATACGATTGGCATCTGGAATCTCAAAGATTACACCCATCTCGCCACGCTCAAAGGCCATAGCAGCAGCGTGCGCGGCGTCTGCTTTGCGCCTCACGGCGGCCTGCTCGCCTCCGGTAGCGACGACGAAAGCCTGCGTCTCTGGCGCGTCGCCGACGGCTCAAGCCTCCGTCGCCTCCACATCGCGGGTTGCCCCATCGAGAGTATCGCTTTCAGTCCCGATGGTAACTATCTCGCCGCTGGTGGTTGGGGCGGCACGATCGCCCTCTGTGCCGTCGAAGATACCCGCATCACCATTACCGAAAATCTCCCCTGTCCTTTTGTTCACAGCCTCGCTTTCAGCCCTGATGGTCAGATCCTTGCCGCTGGGGCCTACGATGGTACCATTTACCGCTGGGATGTGCGCGACCAGCGTGCGCTCCAACCGCTGGCGGGTTTTTCGACCATCATTCTTGCTCTCGCCTTTAGCCCCGATGGTGAGTACCTCGCAGCCAGTAGCAACACCAGCGTTCAAGTTTGGCGTACCAGCGACCAGCGCCCCATCGAGCAGTTTCGTGGGCATAATGGCCCCATTCACGACCTCGCCTTTAGCCCCGATTCCAGCCTGCTTGCGACCGGCAGCGAAGATAAGACCGTACGCCTTTGGCGTATCGGTGACGGCACGATGATTCCCATTTCGCTCGACCACCGCGCTGGCGTCGCTACCATCAGTTACAGTCCCAATGGCATCCTCCTCGCCACCGGCAGCCACGACGGGCGCATCTACCTCTGGAAGGTGGGAGGCTAAATACGACTCGTCCGTGTGGTTGTGGGGGTTTGGGGCTTGCCCCCAAACCCCTTTTTTGTGTGGGGTACGCCCCATGCGTATGAACTTACGCCTGCCAGCGGGGGATCGAGGAAGGCTTCGCCTCTCCCGACGGGGCTTGGGGGCTTGGCCCCCAAAAGCACACCCGCCCGACGGGGCTTGGGGGCTTGGCCCCCAAAACCACACCCGCCCGGCGGGGGCTTGGGGGCTTGGCCCCCAAAAGCACACCCGCCCGACGGGGGCTTGGGGGCTGCAAGCCCCAAAAACACACCCGCCCGACGGGGGCTTGGGGGCTTGGCCCCCAAAACCACACCCGCCCGACGGGGGCTTGGGGGCTTGGCCCCCAAAACCACACCCGCCCGGCGGGGGCTTGGGGGCTGCAAGCCCCTTACATTCATACGCATGCACAGCCGTCCCCGAATTCCCGCCAGGTGAAATCTTCCCCCAAACCTTTCTAAACCATATTTATACTATTGAATTATTAGACAAACCACATTCCATAAGATATAATTCTGTCTCAAGGCTGTCCTGCTCTGGCTGTTGCTTTTCAAGATTGGGATGCACCTTTGGCTACCATTTGCAACAGGCGCAAATGGAGGTGCGAGCGTTAAAACGAGGAGCGAAAAGTCTTATGAACCTAGTGCAACGGTTCGGGCGTCTCATGATCGCTATGGCTTTGCTTCTGTTCGCTGGAGTCCTCGCTGTACCACCCATCCCTGCCCAGGCCCAGGGTTCGAGCTTGAGTATCACTCCAGCTTCTGCCCCACAGAACAGCATTGTTACCTTGACTTTCGCAGGCTTTGCTGCAAACGAACCCGTGTCGCTCTGGCTCACCCAGCCTGATCAATCCGTAGTCCGTTTGGGTGATGTTCGTGTTGGTAGTATGGGTATTCTTGAGTTGCCCATCTTCATCGATTCTAGCTTTCCGACCGGTGTCCACTCCTTTAGCGCTCGTGGCAATCGCTCGCAGCGCCTCGCCATTACTCAATTTGAGCTTACGATTGGCCGTGGTGCGACAACCAGTCCGGGGGTTGAGATTAATGTGGACTTGGTGCAACGCCCCCAGGGCCAGTGCTTCGTCTTTAGCGGCAGCGGCTATGCTGCCAACGAGTACGTCTCGGTATGGCTGCGCTTTCCTGAAGACGAGATCGAAGACGTAGGCAAGATTATGGCCTCCTCAAGTGGGACGTTCGCGGATGAACTCTGCTTCGGACGGCTTGATCCTGAAGGCTTGTACCACTACACCGCCTATGGCAACAGCAGCGGGCGCACGGGTATTGGTACGTTCAATCTGCGTCGCGGTGACTACCTCGGGGCGAATCCTGGTGTAGCTACCCTTACCACTATTCCTAGTTCGGCCCGTCAGCTTGATGTCATTACCCTGATCGGTACTGGCTTCTTGCCCGGTGAGCGGGTTAGCCTCTGGATTACCCTTCCCGATGGGGTTGTGCTCAGCCTCTTCCAGGGTACAACCGTTGATGGTAGCTTCGCTGAGGATATCTTCCTGCCTCCGCTAGCCACTGGCCGCCACTACTTCTCCGCCTATGGCCAAACAAGTGGCCAGCGTGCCGTCGCTGCCTTTGATCTCTTGCCCGGAGACGGCAGGTAACAGTTTAGTAGGACAGCCTTGCTTTCAAACCAAAGGGTGGGCGAACTTGGTTCGCCCACCCTTTTGGTTTAGACATGGTTCGTAACCAAGTTACGCTTTTTGCCGCTGCCGCGGCGGGGAGCGGGGGCCTTGGGGCTCCATGCGCATGAACGTAAGGGGCCTGCGGCCCCTTAAACCCCGCTGGAAAGGGAAATTTTTCGGGGGCCA
>RSAS01000163.1 GCA_003934145.1 Candidatus Viridilinea halotolerans
ATCGTGTGGAAGGAAGGCGAATCGTTGAGTAAGCGCATCAGAAAGCCATATTCTCAAAAAGTACGAGTGTTCTTAGAAATGTTTTGGGTAAGGGTATGCACGTTGTGGGAGAGGGGGGGAGAACATTTGCTTTGTAAGTTGCGGATAAGCCTTTGGGATGCGCCGGATGGCCCTCACCCCCTGCCCCCTCTCCCACGTTGTGGGAGAGGGGGGAAGATGTTGAGACTCTTGGTGTTGCTCTGCGCTCTTTTGCAGCAATGTCCATCTTCGCTCCCCGCTCTCCCGCTCTCCCGCTCTACCGCTCTCCCGCTCTCCCGCTCTCCCGCTCTACCGCTCTACCGCTCTACCGCTCCCCGCTCCCCGCTCTCCCGCTCTCCCGCTTTACCGCTCTACCGCTCTACCGATCCTCGCCGTCCTCCTCAAAGGCCGCCGCGATCTCTGGCATCTCGTCGGGGCGTGGGGGGCGCTGCCGCAGCGCGGCGACGATCTCCGCATCGGGCATGTCAATGCGGGGCGGGATGCTCGCCGGCTGATCAGGGCTGGGCGCCTTCAGCGGGGGAAGGGCGGCAGGGGCGGGTTGCGCTCCCTGCTGCACCATCTTGAGGTCTTGGCGCATGGTGATCACCTCTTCCAGAATCGCCCCACGACTCGCGGTCAGTTTGCTGACCCACGCTTGGCGCGTGGGTTGATGCGGAATCACGCCTGGGTGGGTGAGGATGTAGTGGGTGTGGGTGGTGCGGAGTACCGACCATTGGGCGAGTAGGGCGTGCCACGACGATTCCGGCAAGAGGGCCAATTGTCCGGCGACGTGGTCGTACTGCGTGGGGCTGCTCGGTTCGTAGATGATGCGGATGAGCGCCCGATCGAGCGCATGCCGATCCTGCACTTCCTCTGGTGACCATGCGGGATTGGTGGGGGCCACCACCTGTTGCCACGCCCGTGGCCCCAAGTGAATCGGCATGTCGTGCATGGGGGGCGGGGTGGGCCAGGCGTTGGGGCGCAGGCTGAAGACGAGTTGCTCGCGGTTGGGGCCGAGGGTGACGGCGTATTGGTGGTGGAGCGCCTCCATGCCCTTGATGTCTTCGGGGGTGAGGCCGTAGTGGGAATAGAGCTTGGCGTAGGTTGAGGCGTCCGGCTCGCTGGTGCGCAGAATCAGCCGGTTGGCCGCGTTGGTCAACACGGTGGGTTCCAAGTCGCCGAGTTGGTCGAGGCTCTGGTGCAGGATGACCATCGGCACGGCGAAGCCGCGCAACTGCGTGAAGGCTTGTTCCAGATCGGGACTCTTGCCGTCGGCGATGAAGACCTGCACCTCGTCAATGAAGACCGGCGCGGTCTCGCGGCTGAGGGCGTCGCCGGGGCGGGCGTAGGCGGCGGCGACGATGGATTGCAGGATGAGCATGCCCACCAGCGGCGCTAACCCGCCCAGCGTGCGGTGCGGCATCGGGATGATGATGATCTGCCCCGTCTCCATCGCCTTGAGCAGATCCACACTGGGAATCTCCACGGTCAACATCGGGCGCGTGATCGGATTCGCCATGAACAGATCGAGGCGGCGCAAGAGCGCTTGCAGACTCGATTTCTGACTCTCGGCGAGGCCTTCCACGCGCTCCGTCCAAAAGCGATACACAATGTCTCGCTTGAAGGGATACCGCACCACGCAGGCGCTGCGGTAGGTGTCGTCCTCCAGCACGCGGGCGATCTTCGCCATAGTCGGCACGTCGCCGGGCTGGGAGGTGCCAGTGCGCAGCACGAGATGCGCCCCCATGAGGGCGTATTGCTGCATGCCGGGCGATTCGTGCCAGCGGCCTGGGTCGAGGCGCTCGAAGAGGCCCATGACCAACCCAAGGGCCGCGTTGAAGGCGAGGTCGCTGGCGGGTTTGCTCGGCGCGTACTCCATCGCCACGGTGTAGGCGTAGAGCGGGTTGAGGCTGATGGGGAAGGCGGTTTCGAGCACGTTGAGGATGAAGAGGCGGTGTTCTTCTTCCGGCGGGATCAGGCGGGCGACGACCGATGCCAACGAGCCGCCTTCATCGTCGCCCTTGCCGTCGAGGATGATGAAGCCCCATGGGATGAGTTGTGCCGCCATCGCTGCCGCCGCTTGGCTCTTGCCCGCCCCCATACCCGCCGTGATGTGCATCATCTGGTGGAGCGCCTTGAGCGGCACGCCAACGGGACGCAACGCGCCGGCGCTGTCGAAGGCGTGGCCCAGCGTGAGCCACTGCGGTCGCATGCGCCCCGTGGCGTCGGGCAGGTGCAGGTCATTCGGCACAAAGGCGCTCGCCGGGGCCGCGAGGATGCGATTGGGCGTCCAGGCCACCTCCGCGCCCGAACGAGGGTCGGGCGGGCGCCAGAGTTGGCCTACTTCGGCGCTGCCCAAGATGGGAGGTTGCCGCCAGAGGAGCACCGGCAGCAGGAAGGGATCGTAGTGCGCGCGCCGTCGCGCCACGCGCCGCAGGATCATCCACGGCTGCACGAGGGCGTAGTGCCACGTTGAGGTCACGCCCGCCAAGACGATGGTGGTGAGGCCCAGGCCGAGCATCCCTTGTTGTGCGATGGGCGGCATGGCCCCCCATGTCTGCCAGAGGTGGCCATAACTCAGCGCCAGCCCCACGACGAGCAGGATGGTGACGAAACTCACCAGCCGCGCTCCGGCCCGCAGCCAACGAAAGGCGGGCGGGAAGTGCGGCGCGGTGCGGCGCAGGGCGCAGTCCCACGGACGCTGGATCGGGGTGAGGTATTGGCGCACGGCGGCATAGGGGAGTTGCTGCACCGCTTCAAGGCCCGCAAGCGCCGAGCGCATCACGTCGAGCGACGAGCGGGCGGCGGCAAGATGCGCCGGGTCAGACGACGCCGCCACCGCGACGAGGCGAATGGTGACGGCGGCGTGGGCCTCGCCCAGCTTGCGCGTGAGGTGTTTGATTTCAGCGGTCGGGTTGAGCGCCATGCCCTCACGCGAACGCATGCGGGTATACCAATAGCGGCCACGCGCATACCAGCGGTGGGTCATGCGCTCGTTGACCGGATTGGGAATAATCTGCACCTCTTGCACGACCACGCCAGCGGGCACCGCGAGGGAGCGGATCAGCGCCCGCAGCACGCCGCCCTCATCCGTATCGGGCACACGCAGCGACCAATGCGGGGCGAGGGCCAACCGCACCTCCTGGCTCACCAAGACCATGCCCGGTTGCACCGCATCGAACGGATCGTGCCACGGCTCCAGCGCAATCGTGTCATCCACGGCGCGGAGCACCCCCTCCAACGCACGGCGGGCGGTCGCCACACTGGTGGGCTCATCGCCTCCGACGGCGGGCGCAGCGGCGGGATTGAGCGGCCCGCGCTGGGCGCGCCGCTGATCGAGCGGGAGGCTCGGCAATTCCTGCACGACCGCGACCCGTGGGCGGCGAGGGGATGCGGAGGGCGTGCGCTGCCATCTGCGTCGGAAATCCTGCCAACGCTCACGCCAACGCTGCACCGCAAACCACTGCCGGAAATTCAGCCTGCGCCAACGCTCACGCCAACGCCGCACATCGAGCCACTGCCTCCCCTGCGGCGGCACGCCCACCCGTCGCCCAGCGGGGCGGCGGCGGGACGACGGATGCGGGGGGCGTGGGGGGCGCTGGGCATCCAGCCGTCCGCGTATCTGCACCCCCACCGTCGCCGGGAGATTGGGGACGCGGCTGATGGTACAGGCCACGCGGTCGCTGCCCACCGTGGCCAGCGCGGTGAGCAGCGCCGTCCAGAGTTCCGCCGGATCGTACTCCGGCGTTTTGGTGCGAATGAGTGGGCTGAGTGGGCGAATGCGATAGGTTTGGCACACTCCCGTCGTGGTCATCGTGGCCATGCGGCTCATCGTGAGCAGCGCCAAGACCAATTCACCGAGCAGTGCGACGAGGGCCAGCAAGGGCACCCATGCCAACATCCCGCCGCCAGGGACGGTGATGCGCTGCACCAGGTCGGCCACGACCAGACGCAGGGGGTTGGTCTCTGTGCGCTGCTGCTCCGCCGCCCATACCTGTAACGGATCGGCCCAGATGATTCCGATCATCCAGACGAGACAGAGAATCACGACGACGATGCGGCCAATCCACCACCAGAGTTCGGGGTGGGGCGGCAGCGGACGGGATGAAGACGATGTTGAGGGATTGATGAGAGACATAGGGGGAGCCTTTGATCGGGTATGGGGTATCGGGTATTGGGTATTGG
>RSAS01000899.1:0-3520 GCA_003934145.1 Candidatus Viridilinea halotolerans
GCCCCCAAAACATCCCCCGCTGGGGCGGGGCTTGGGGGCATGGCCCCCAAAACATTCCCCCCAAAACCATAACTTGGTTATAAAAAAGACAAATTGTAAAGGTACAACCAACTACCACCAACTAACCACCAACCACCAACAACCGATCCAGCAGCCCATTGATCACCGGAAAGGGTGATGCAGGCAGCGGCTGGCCGGTCACACTGGTGTAGAGTTGTTTGAGGTGCGGTAAAATCTGGTTCGCTTCGTGGGCCGCCGCCCGCTGGCGGGTGGTGAAGCGCCGCGCCAAATCAACCTGGCGCAGCCCATCGAGGCTATGGGTCGTGTCGTTGCGCAAGTAGACGAGTGGGCGCAGCCGGTCGAGCGCATCGAGCAGCGGGCGCAACGCCTCGCCCCGTTCGCGCGCCAGGTGGCCCACCAGTTCACGCATCAGCGTGCGACTATTGGGCCGGTCGCGGCCATCGTCGTAGTCCTGCTTGAGTTGAAAGGGTTGCTCACGCAGCCAAGCGCGACTGATGAGCGAACCATCGTCATCGGGCGAGCCATCATCGCGGCGCACAAAAGCCACCCCGCGCGCCAGGCAGAGCATACGCAAGGCATTCTCTTCAAAACGCACCAATTGGGTCAAAAAATCGGCATAGAGCCCCGTCGCATAACGCGCCTCGGCACCGTGCAGCACCTCAGCCAAGAGGGCCGCGCGGTCGGGGGCGGTGACTTGGGCTACCAACACCTCCCACTCACTATCCCACGGCGAGCCATCCCCCAGCACTCGCGCTTCCCGCTTCCCGCTTCCCGCTTCCCGCTTCCCGCTTCCCGCCTCGCGTGCGCCGACAAAATCGAAGTTGTAGCGGGCATAGGCGTAGCGCAAGAGCGCCTCTGCGGACGCGGCGGCACCGGGGGCCAAACGGTCGGCAATGGCCTCACGCTGCGCGACGAGGGTACGCAGCGCCGCATCATAGGCAAACGTCGCCGCGTGGGAGCGCAACGTCGCACGCAGCGGCGCAGCCAAGAGACGCCGCCCGACCCCCAGCGTGCTTGGCGCTGTGCGCTGCGGATGGATCGCCAACGCCTCAGCGCGGGCACCAAAGACCTCCACCCCCGCAATCAAGAGCGCCGTCGTCATCGCCGGCGTCCCCCCGGCCACCTCAAGCAGCACCGGGCCGGCGGGGTGAGCCTGGGCCAACGCCGCCAAACGGCGCTCCAGATAGGCCAGCGCCAAATCATAATCAGAGGGGTCTACCCCTACTCCATGCTCATCGGCCAACGTCCAGACCTGCACGCGCTCAGCGGGCACCCTTGGCACATCCTGCGCCCCCTCCGCCAGCAGACGCGCAATGAGGTGGGCGGTCGGCCCGGTATCGGTGCGCCAAAAGGAGTGTTGTTCGGCGCCTAGCGCCGGGGCTGGCTGATCGGAGGCCACCAGAATCAGCGCATCGAGCGCCACTTCCTGCGCAGCCAGTGCCCGCAGCGCCTTACCGAGAATCGGCAAGCGCAACATTGGGCGCAACGCAGCGTAGCGCTCGGCCAGCGCCGCCGCCCAAGCTCGCTCACCCAATTCATGCTTGGGCAGCCCTGAGCAGGCCAAGTCGCGCCCGCCGATGTTGCAGATGAGGATTGTCATGTGTTTTCTTATCTTTATAGTGAGGGCCGTCCATGATGCCTCCCCCCCTCTCCCACAACGTGGGAGAGGGGGCAGGGGGTGAGGGCCATTACGTGGTTGCCCAAGAACCATGTCCCCCCCTCGCCCACGACGTGGGAGAGGGGGCAGGGGGTGAGGGCCATTACGTGGTTGCCCAAGAGCGCAAGACGAGCTTCGCCCTCCCCGATTCTCCGCCTCCCGCGTTCACCGCTGCCCCTTTAGCATATCGAGACAGAGGCGATTCAACGTAGCATAAGGCGACTCTTCCGGCACCACAACACCAAACGCCGCCTGATAGGCCCGCCGCATCGCCGCCAGCAGATCATCAACCGTCGCCTCCGCCTTGCGCTCAATCTCCTCCTGTGAAATGGGCGTAAAGCGGTGAACGATATTGTTACGAAGGGGGATTGGGCGATCTACCGGCTCCAATTCAACCAAAAACTGGCGTATATGGGCATGCTCAGGAGCGGTAGCCAGCGCACCAAGCACCTTCCGCAAATTCTCACGATCCACCCGGCGCGCAAAATTCTCTGCCGCAGACTTTTCTGGCGGCGTAGCCTGAGCCATGCCTACACCAGCCAAAAGCGCACGCTGGGCATCCCACCATGCCTGCGCATACGTTTCACGGGTACTCTTACTCCACTGCACCTGCAGATCCTCAGCGAGCAACTGCATACAACCTTCGGAAAAGCGATGCAACCGCGCCAAAAAATCGGCCCAATTATGGGTACGTCGTGCAAGCTGAGCCAAAAAGATCGTCTCGCGCAGCTTCGCCTGCTCACTCTGATCTTCAACCTCACGTTGTAACGACTGAATCGTACCGCGTAACCCGCGAGTAAGCTTGATGGACTGATCAAAGGCGCATGCTGCTGTCGCCAAATCAAGGTTACGCCGCGCTATCCCATAATTGAGCGCCGCCCGCAGCAACTGTGCTGGTTCCGTGTCTAAATAGTCTGCGGTCTGATCGAGAACTTGAAGTGCAGAACTGTAGACATACGCATCAAGCATCACCTTCAAATTACGCTGCACAGCCTGCAAATAGATCTGGCGTGCAACGTCAAGCGTATGGGCACGATCAAAATCCTGCGACACATAGAGCGGCTGCGTGGCTGCCCCAAACGTTTCGCTCCCAATGAAGAGCAACATCGTATTCATTTGCGGCGTACCACCAGCAATCAACAGGTAGATCGGCTGTGGTTTCGGATTTACATCAGCAATTTTAGGCAATTTCTGACGATAGAAATCAATCATCAAGTCATAATCAGCGGGATTATGATTGGTAGTATGGATTTCAATTTGCTTTTTCACTAGGCCGGTCTTCTGATGGCGCAGAAAGAGCAAATCCTTAATAAGATGCGCAAAATGAATAGTATCACCATCACGATAAAACGGCGCAACATGCTCGTCCTGATCAGTAGCAAAGAGCACAATACGCAGATCTGCATCCGGCGCGGGCGTAATAAAACGCAACGCCTTCTCAATCATCGGCATACGCAGCCGATCCTTAAACTGTGCAAAATGCTCCTTCTGCAGCAGATACTCACCAGCCGGTCGCGCCTTAAGCTGCCCCGTCTTCGGGTTCGCCACCAACTCTGTCGGAAGACCATCAAGCGAATCGAGTTGCAGATCGCGTGTTCCAATGTTACAGATCAACAAGGTGGTCATGGTTAAGCTTCCTTCTAGTTCTTGACGTGCCACGGATGGCCCTCACCCCCTGCCCCCTCTCCCACGTTGCGGGAGAGGGGGTGAAGATGTCGAGATTCTTGGCATGACCGCAAGGCTTGTGGGCTGCCATAGGTGGCCCTCACCCCCTGCCCCCTCTCCCGCGTTGCGGGAGAGGGGGTGAAGATGTCGAGATTCTTGGCATGACCGCAAGGCTTG
>RSAS01000899.1:3620-4198 GCA_003934145.1 Candidatus Viridilinea halotolerans
TGGGCTGCCATAGATGGCCCTCACCCCCTGCCCCCTCTCCCACGTTGTGGGAGAGGGGGCAGGGGGTGAGGGTTGCAATGCAGAAAATTTCGCTCATTGTCTCCCAAGAGCTGCACGGAGTGTTTGGAGAACCACCGGCATCTCACTACAGATCTGCTCGTTGCTGAAGCGGATTACACGATACCCCGCCGCTTGCAGGATCGCAGAACGCTCCAGATCATAGGCGGCCTGTTCTGCCTCAGCGTGAATTGATCCATCAACTTCAACCACTAACCGTTGTTCGGCACAGTAAAAGTCAACAATAAAGCGATCAACCGGATGTTGACGACGAAACTTCCAACCGTCCAGCCGTCGGCCACGGAGTTGCTCCCATAACTGGGACTCGGCCAGCGTCTGAGTTTGGCGCAACTGCCGCGCACATATCTGCTTTGGCACCGAAGTGCGCCATCGGCGCTGTGATTTGTTAGACATATGTTTATGATAACGCCCAGAACCCCGTGCCCTTTTCCCACCTCTCCCGCAACGCGGGTTTAAGGGCGGACAGAAAACGTGTGCGCCCCCTTCTGGAATCGCATTGC
>RSAS01000060.1 GCA_003934145.1 Candidatus Viridilinea halotolerans
CAGAACAGCAGAACAGCAGAACAGCAGAACAGCAGAACAGCAGAACAGCAGAACGGATGGTTTCAGAAATTGGAACGGTACAGTCGCCAAATGTCGTTCTCCCTCTTCCGCTTGCGTTCATGGGCGGGCAGAAAATGTGTGTGTTGCCTTACAAAAACCGCATTGCAACGCCAAGAATCTCGATGCCTGCCCTCTCTCCCACGTTGTGGGAGAGAGGGCAGGGGGTGAGGGCCATTACGTGGCATCCCAATAACCTATTTGTAGCACTTAGATTTACTGTTCTGTCCGCCCATAAAGGCCGGGGGGTGAGGGCCATTACGCATGCGCATTAACTTAAGGGGCCTGTGGCCCCTTAAACCCCGCCGGAAGGGGGGATTCTTCGGGGGCTATGCCCCCGACCCCCCGCCGGAAGGCCCACCAGAGGCTTAAGTTAATGCGTATGGGGCCATTACGTGGCATCCCAATAATCTATCCCATGGCTTGTCAAGGGACAATGGCCAAAGTCACCGCGCCAGCACATAGAGCATGGGGGCCGCTTGGCGGGCGAGGCCGCGTAACTCGAGTAGGGCGAGCGCGGCGGCGGTGGCGGGGGCGCTGAGCCCGGCGGCGCGTCCCAACTCATCAATGGCGGTCGGTTCGTAGCTGAGTAGTTGCAATAGCGCCGCTTCGGCGGGGTCGCCGGGGATTTCGGTGCGCGCTTCGCGTTGGACACTCGCCGTGGTAAGTTCGAGGTCGGCGAGCAGATCTTGGGCGTTTGTAACGAGCCCCGCGCCGTCGCGGATGAGGCGGTTGCAGCCAACGCTTTGGCGCGAGAAGATGGGGCCAGGTAGGGCAAAGACGTCGCGCCCCTGTTCGAGCGCGAAGCCGACGGTGATCAACGCGCCGCTGCGTTCGCCCGCCTCTACCACCAAACAGCCCCGACTCAGCCCGCTGATGATGCGATTGCGCGGGGGGAAGTTGGCGGGGATGGGCATGGTGCCCAAGGGGTAGTCGCTGATCAGGGCACCCTGCTCAATAATGCGCGCCGCGAGGCGGCGGTTGCGTTCGGGGTAGGGTTGATCCACACCGCAACCCAGCACCGCCAGGGTGCGCCCCTCCGCATCAATGGCCGCTTCGTGGGCCACAGTGTCGATGCCCAAGGCCAACCCAGAAACAACCGTGACCCCCGCACGGGCCAGTTCGCCACTGAAACGCAGGGTTGCATCGCGCCCGTAGGTCGTAGGCGCGCGCGTGCCCACCACCGCGACGGCCCAATCGTCTGCCGCCGTCAGTGCGCCGCGCACATAGAGCAACGGCGGTGCGCCGGGAATCTCGCGCAGCAGCCGTGGGTAGCCAGGATCGTCCAAGCAGAGCAGGGTGACCCCAGCGGCGGCCACACGTTCCAGTTCCGCATCGAGATCGAGGCGCGCCCGCGCCGCAACGAGCGCCGCGCTCGCTTTGGCCTCGAGGCCTGCTGCCGCCAGTTCAAAGGCATCGGCGTGCCACGCATCGGCCAGCGAACCACAGTAACCCTGCAGCCGCGCCAAGCGCGCCGGCCCAATGCCGGGAACGAGATTGAAGCCGAGGTAGTAACGTAGGTGATCCATAGGTTTGGGTGATCCTTAACTGTAGTAGAGATGGTTTCGCAAAGCGGGATGTTGCTTTACAATCTTACGATGATGCGTGAGGCGAAGAGGCGATGGAACCGCGTCCTCGCATCCTCACATCCTCGTAAACTGTCAAGCTGGATTGAACCATCCCGTACTACTTTATACCGCTGGAAGTGCCCAAAAGATACGGTGGCGACCCGATTTTGCTCGATTCATGTGCAAGGAAAACGCCGATGGCTCCAACTCGCCGCAACGAAGCGTTTGGCCGCCTCTTGAGCGGGGCGATTAATAGTGTTGCAACCTACGAAGGCAAAACGGCTCCACGGGTCGAGGCGGAACTTGGCGATCGCTTGGGGGTCGCCGGGAAGACGGTGCAGCGCTACAAAGCTGGCTACCTGCCGCCCGATCTTGCGGCGGTGCAACTGCTCGCCGAAATGCTGACGCAGCGGGGCTACCTGGGGCGCGCTTGGCTCGAGCGCTTTCTGGCCAGTGCGCACTACCCGTTTGCCGCACAATTGGTTGAACAACTCTGCCCGTCGGCCCCCCATGGACGCCCGCAGCCCCAGCGGGTCTATGCCAACCTGCCCGCCCCTACCTACAGCCAGTTTGTGCCGCGCCCCCAAGCCTTTGCTGCGGTGATCGAGGGGTTGCAACAGCGCACCGCCGCCGTGCTGATTGTGGGGCTGGGCGGCAATGGCAAGACGAGCCTCGCCCGCGAGGTGGCGGCTTGCGCATTGCAGGTGCCCGCTGCGCCCGATCTCCAGTTCGACGCCGTGGTCTGGATTAGCGATAAGGATCGCCCAGGAACAACCAATCTGAGCGTGGTACTTGATGTGGTGGCGCGCACGCTCGATTATCCGGCGCTGACGCAACTGAGCCCGGGTGAGAAACAGGACGATGTGGGCCAGTTGCTGCGGCGGCAGCGCACGCTGCTGGTGGTGGATAATGTCGAGACGATCACGGATCAGGCCTTGCTCCATTGGCTGCTGCGGCTACCCGAGCCGAGTAAGGCGCTGCTGACCAGCCGCGAGCGGCATCGGGCGCTCTGGGGGAGTTGGTTGGTTGAGTTGCGCGGCATGACCGATGATGAGGCCCAGGCGCTGTTGGCGCAACGCCTCCACGCGCTGGGGCTGCCCGTCGCCACCGCGTCCGACCTTGCGCCGCTGGTGGCGGTGACGGGTGGCAACCCGAAGGCGCTGGCCATCGCCTTGGGCTTGGTCAAGTACGCCCGGCGCACCCTGCCGCAGGTGGTTGATGATCTCCACGCGGCGCGAAGCGATCTCTTTGCCGATCTTTTTAGCCGCGCCTGGGAGCTTCTCGATGACGCTGCCCGCCGCCTCTGGTTGAGTTTGAGCCTCTTCCCCGCCAGTGCCGCCGCTGAAGCGCTCGCGGCAACCGCCGAGGTCAACGGCTACGCGCTCGATCAGGCGCTGGAACGGCTCGTTGATCTTTCGCTGCTTGATGTGCAACAGGCCGATCTCTGTCTGCCGCCGCGTTACACGCTCCACTCGCTGGTGCGCGCCTTTGCCGCCGCACGCTTCGCCGAAGAACCGACCTTCGCGCAGCATGCAGCCCGCGCACGCTGGCTGCACTGGTATCTCGCCTTTGCCGACGATGCCGGAGCCTCGCGCTACGACCAAGCCAGCTTTGCCCGCTTTGCACCAGAGCAAGAGGGAGTCTTTGCGGCGGCGGTGTGGGCGCACCAGCATGGCTACCCCGCTGAAGCGCTCGCGCTGGCGCGCAAAACCAACTACTTCTACTATGTGCGCGGCAGTTGGGATAAGAACGTGGTGCTCAACCAGATCGGCGCGGAGGCGGCGCGGACGCTTGCCGACCCACGGCAGGAGTTGCTTATGCTAGCCTATTCGGTTCAGCGGCTGATGATGCAGGATCGTTTGGCCGAAGCCGCCGCACAGACCGCCGTCATGGAGGCGCGTTTAGCTACGCTGGAACTGAACGACGACGACGAAGTTGGCCACACGGTGCGCCACAGTCTCGCCTTCTCGGCCCTCGTGCGGGGGCAATGTGCTGAAGCCCAAGCGCTTTGGGAAGAGAATCTTCAGCGGGCCGCGCAATTGGCGAAGCCGACCTACCACATCATCACACAGTTGTGGTTAGCATTAGCGTACCAATTCCAAGGGCGCGTAGCTGCAGCCTACGAATTGGCCGAGCGGGCACTCGTTGCTGCCGAGCAGGCGGGGTATACCCGTGGGATCATCGGCATTCAATTGCGACTCGCCGCACTTGACCTCGAGCGGCAACAACCGGCCATTGCCGACCAGCGCATGCAAGCGGTCGCCCCCATCGCCCTCGCCTTTGAGGATCGCCCGAACATCGCCCGCCTACGCTACCTCAGCGGGCAACTCGCAGCCCTCCGCGGCGATCCCGTCACCGCCCGTAGCGCCCTCATCGAAGCCATTGACCACTACGAACGTCTGGGGCTCGCACGCGAACTGGCTGAAGCACGGCGGGCGCTGTTGGCGGTCGAGGATTGCTGTTAGGGATTGTTTTGCCTTGCGGCGATCGGCTTTACCGTTTGGTGAAAGGGTCGTTTCTTGGGGGCCATGCCCTCAAAGGGTTTCACCAAATGGGGATAAACTGCCGCTT
>RSAS01000636.1 GCA_003934145.1 Candidatus Viridilinea halotolerans
ACCTAGCAGTATCCTCTCCATAATCGCGGGTAGGGCTACGTCAAAGTCGTTGGGGTTGCGCCCCAAACCCTCATTTTTGTTGCTTTCTGGCGGCGAAGCCGCCAAAAAGCAACAGAAAAAGTTTTTCGGGGGAAGCGAAGCCTCCCCCGAAAAACCACCGGAGGTGACTTTGACGTAGCCCTAAATCGCGGGACAGCCGCCTGACAAACCCGCCTACGTCTGGTAAACTACATGTCATGAACATCCCTGATGTCAACCCCGAAACCATTGCTGATGAGGCATGGAACTCGGCGCCCGACGGCGGGTGCGCAAACGTGATGTGAGCTTCGGGCCGCAATCGCGGGCGGGTGCGCGTGCCTGGGATACCTTCCAGACCATCGCGGCGACCGCCGCGAAACTCGGTGTGAGCATGTTTCACTGCATCCATAACCGGTTGGTCAGCCCGGAGACCACCCCATCGCTGGTCGAGCGCATTGCGGAGCGGGCTGGCGTGGCGGCACAGCCAGCGAGCTAACCACGGGACAACCGCTTCCCTTCCGGGCGGTTGTTCCCGTGTGTGCCTCCTGACGTGACGCCTCATGCTCATGCGACGGCGAGCGCCGATCGGTCTCGGTTGGGATGGCAATCCGCCTCGACGCACCTGAGCTGATCCAGGGATTTTGGCGAGGATACTACTTGTACCATGATTTTCGTGAAGGTATCTTGAAGGAGGTTTAGTATGTATGAGTTTACGATTAAATTTATTATGGATATAGTAAAAATATCAATACGAATGACGGGTGTTTACATTAATATGATTATTAAGTTTTTTCGAAAATACAAAAAAATAAGCGCTTGCGTAAAATTTTTATTCGTATCGTATTGATTTTCTTTGTTCTATGGGTTGCGCTAAATCTGATAGCTATGATCTTTAGATTGGTAATGTAGGTGCAACAAAAAAGATGTAACTGCCACGCCGTGGCAGGTCTATGACCACGGAACCCACCATGCTCGATCTCGAACTCACCATCACCAGCACGGGTGGCCAGACGAGCGCTGCGTTGCACGTCGAGTTACCTAGCCGCCGCGTTGGGCTTGCCGATAGTCTGCCGTTGAGGATCGATACGGTGGCGCTGCGCGCCATGAGCCTCATGCCCGACGACTATGGTGCGGCCCTCTCCCGCATGGTCTTCGTCTCCGCGCTGCGCGAAGCATGGCAGCGGGCGCTGGGCTACGCTGAGGGGCAGAGTGCTCCGCTGCGCGTGCGTCTGCACCTGCGGGGCGATGATGCGCTGCACGCCATTCGCTGGGAGTTGTTGCACGATCCGGTGAGCAACACGCCTCTCGCTTACCGTGAACGGGTGGCCTTTTCGCGCTTCCTCAGCAGCGACTATCTCGGCGAGACGCCGCCTTTTCCGCCGCAGCAATTGCGTGTTCTCGTCGCCGTGGCCGATGCTGCTGGCGCTGGTATGGCGCCGGTAGATGTCGCGGGCGAGGTGCGCCGCGCCCAGCTTGGTTTGGGCGATCTGCCGGTGACGGTACTCGATGGGCGTGAGGGTCGCCCAGCAGCGACGCTCGCCAACCTAGCGGATGCACTACGCGCGGGGCCGCACATGCTGCTGCTCACCTGCCATGGCACGCTGCGCGACGGCCAACCCTACCTCTATCTGGCTGGCGACGACCCGTACCGCCCGACGCCTGGTGCTGATGTTGTGCGCCAGGTGGCCGATCTGCGCCAACGCCCGCTGCTGCTCATCCTGGCCTCGTGCCTGGGTGCGGGTGATAGCTACGCGACGCTCGCCGCGCTTGGGCCGCACATGGCGCGCATCGGCATCGGCGCGGTGATCGCTATGCAGGGCAATGTGCCAATGAAATTGGTTGCGGCGCTCATGCCGCGCCTGTTTACAGAACTGCGCCGCGACGGGCAGATTGACCGGGCGCTGGCCGCTGCCCGTGCCGCACTGCCCGCCGAACAGCCCTGGTGGCAGCCGGTGCTCTGGATGGCGGTGAAGGATGGGGCGCTCTGGCGCAGGGCTGCTACTACGGAGCGCGGCGCAGGCGTTTTCCAAGTACCCTACCCGCCCAATCCCCACTTTCGCGGTCGGGATGATGAGCTTGCGAAGTTGGCTGAGGCGCTACTGGGTGAAACGAGCGGCCCGGTTGCCCTGCTGCCCGCCGTGAGCGGCACGGGAGGCATCGGCAAGACCCAACTCGCCAGCGAGTTTGCCCACGCCTACGCGAGCCACTTCCCCGGTGGCATCTTCTGGCTGAACATGGCCGACGGTGCAACCATTAAGAGTCAGGTCGCCGCAGCGGGCGGGCCGGAAGGACTCGATCTGCCCGGCTGGAGCGGGCTGCCCTTCGCGGAGAAGATCGCAGCGGTGAAGCGCGCCTGGAGTGAGCCGGTGCGCCGCCTCCTCATCTTCGACAACCTCGAAGAGCCCGCGCTGCTCGCTGCGTGGCGCCCGACGATCGGCGGCGCGCGGGTGCTGATCACCACGCGGCGCGGCGTCTGGGCGGCGAGCAGCGGCGTGCGCCCCATCCCGCTCCAGACCCTCGCCCGCGCCGCGAGCCTGCGCCTGCTGCTGGCCCCACGCCACGGCGATCAGGGTGAGACGGTGCTGGCTGATCCTGCAACCGCGCAGGCTGCCGACGCGATCTGTGAGCAGGTGGGCGATCTGCCGCTGGCACTGGCCCTGGCCGGCGCCTACCTCGAACAGACGCCGAGCCTCTCACTAGCGGGCTACAGCAGCCGCCTCGCGGCGATGCTGCTGAAGCACCCCTCGCTCGACGCCGAACTGGAGGAGGGGCTGCCCACCCAGCACGCCACCAGCGTCGCCGCGACCATCGCCCTGAGCTACGAGCGCCTCGAACCGACGAAGGCCAGCGATGCGCTGGCGTTAACCCTTCTCCAGCGCATGGCCCAACTTGCTCCAGCGCCCATCCCGCAGCGCCTGCTGGTGCGCCTCGCCGAGCGCAACCCCGACGACGAAGATCAGGCCGCTGAGGTGGACGCCCCGTTGCGACGGTTGGCGGCACTGGGCCTCGTTGAATTGCTCGATGCGGGGGCGGCGAGCATGCACCGCTTGGTCGCGGCATTTGTTCAGGATCAAGACAACAATGCAGAGGCAAATCTTGCACGAGTAACCGCCAAGCTCATTAAAGAAGTGTTCAAGATCAACGACTCAGGCTACCCTCAACGCGGACAAGCATACCTACCCCATCTTAATGCCTTAATTAACTCAGAAGGTTGCTTGGGCTTGAAACAAAAAGCAAAACTACGTAATAGCTTGGGTTACCTGTTGCGTGCCCAAGGCGACCTCCTCGGGGCGCAGCTACATTATGAACGAGCACTCGCTATCAAAGAGGAGGTATTTGGTCCTGATCACATCGCTACGGCTCGCAGCCTCAATAACCTGGGCTATGTACTTCGTGCTAAGGGCGACCTAGTAAGAGCAAGAACTTGCATCGAAAGATCTCTTATGATCAAAGAGCGTGTACGCGGCGCAGATCATATTGCTACGGCACGAACTCGCAATAACCTTGGTGCAATTCTGCAAGCTCAAGGTGACCTAATTGGAGCAAGAGCCTATATCGAGCAGTCGCTTGCCATTCGCGAACGGGTGCATGATCCCCAACATCGTGCCATCGCCCGTAGTCTTAACAATCTGGGCGATGTACTCAAGACCCTAGGAGACCTAGCGGGAGCACAACATTGCTATCATCGGGCGTTAGCTATCCGTGATCAAGTGCTTGGCTCCGATCATCCTGCCACAGCTCAAAGCCTTAACGACCTGGGTATGCTGCTGTGCGCCCAGGGTGAACTTACCGAGGCGCAGTCTTACGTCGAACGTGCCCTAGCGATCCGCGAGCAGGCGCTGGGGCCAATGCATCCCGATACCGCATTAAGCCTCAACAACCTGGGCGGGTTGCTGCAAGCCCAGGGCGACCTCGCGGGGGCCAAGCCCTACGTCGAGCGGGCGCTCGCCATCTTCATGGCCCGCCTCGGCCCCAAGCACCCAGATACACAGCTTGTGCGACGCAATCTCGCTGCGCTTGATGAAGCGGTGTGAGTCATGGATCGCATCGGGGTGCATGTCACCCGAAAACCCGTCACTCCACATAGGGACAATCTTTGCATTATTTCTCACCGTTCGCCCATTTCTCAACCGGTTTCCGAGAATCCCCCCACCAGCGGGCCAAAACCGGTCATC
>RSAS01000625.1 GCA_003934145.1 Candidatus Viridilinea halotolerans
TATCGGCTATCGGCTATCGGCTATCGGCTATCGGCTATCGGCTATCGGCTATCGGTTATCGGCTATCGGCTATCGGCTATCGGTTATCGGCTATCGCCTATCGCCTATTCATCAGGAACCCTATGCCTCCCATCATCCAATGGTTTGTCCTCACCGACACTGGCCGTGTGCGTGAAGCCAACGAAGATAGCGTTCACACCTATCCCTCCAGCGAGGATCTCAAGCTTCAACCGACGCAGATTCCCCCTGGCGGGCGGCTCTGCGTGGTGGCCGATGGGATGGGTGGGCATCGCGGGGGGCGCGAGGCGAGTAGCTTGGCGGTGCGGCGTATCGGCCAGTACTACTACAACCAGAGTGGCATGTTGGCCACCGAAGCAATTGAGGCGGCGATCCATCAGACGAGCCGCGACATCTTGCTGCTTGGCCAGCGCGAGAGCGACCTGGAGCGCATGGGCACAACGGTTGTCCTTGCGACGGTTGACCAGGGCGTCGCCTATGTTGCCAACGTGGGCGACAGCCGCGCCTACCGGTTGCGTGACGGCCAATTGCGCCAAATCTCGGTGGATGATCGCTGGGTAGACACCCAGGTACGTGAAGGCATTCTCACCCCTGAACAGGCACGCAACCACTCCTACCGCAACGTCCTGACCCAACACCTGGGCAGCAACGAGATCCCCAACGTCAACCAGACGCAATTCCCACTCAAAGCGGAAGACCGGCTATTGCTCTGCTCCGACGGCCTTTACGAACTGGTAAGCGACCAAGAGATCAGCCAAATTCTCGGCAGCATCCCCCCGGAGCGCGCACCCCAGCGCCTGATCGACCTCGCCCTGCAGCGCGGCGCCCCCGACAACGTCACTGTCGCCGTGGGCTACTACGGCGCTTTGCGCCCCACACGCCGCAGCCCGTTCAGTCGGCTCCAACTCGCGGGGATCATTGCTGGCATTGCCGCGCTCTTGTTCATCTTCCTACTCGGCAGCCTTGCGTGGAGTTGGCTGGGTAGCTCGCAAGCAACCGCACAGCAGCCGACCATCCTGACGGCACCACTTGGCGCGACGGCAACTGTGGGGGCATTTATAACGGCGGAGGCGAAACCGACTGCGACCATTATGCCTCTCACTCCTACGCCAGAGTTTGTGCCTTCAGCGAGTGCCACAGAGACTGCACCACAAGCAGCATTAGCACCGCTATCTAATATTCGTAATCCTGAACAGAAGCGGGTGCAAGTGTTTCAGATTAATGATCCAGCAGGACTCACAGAAGAAGAGCGTTGGCTCTTTCAACAATGTGAATCAGCGCTAGATAGTAATCAGTCTACCTATATACTATCGAAACATGAACAATTCAAGGGAGCTAATGCGAGTTTTAATATTAACAATATGACAATCGCAATAATACCTGGACATCTAACACGAAATTATGATGGTGTGTCATCGAGATGTGATTCTATCTACACAAATAGAAATTTAGATATTATCGTGAATGAACCAATGCCTCGGGAAGAATACTCCTTTTTGGTCGAGCCAGAAAAGATATATTTAATCAGATTCGGATGGGAGGATTATCAGAGGTAATGCGATGATCGCCTTGCGGGGATAGTGAGGTGCTTGGATGGCCCTAGCTGGCCCTCACCCCCCTACCCCCTCTCCCGCAAGCGGGTTTAAGGGCGGACAGAACATTTGCTCCGCATGCCACGGATAGGTGATGGGGATGCCATGGATGGCCCTCACCCCCTGCCCCCTCTCCCACGTTGTGGGAGAGGGGGGAAGACATTGAGATTCTTGGCGTTGCAATGCGGTTCCAGCAGGGGACGTACAAGTTTTCTGTCCGCCCATGAAACGTTGTGGGAGAGGGGGGGCCGGTGAAGTGGCGCTTGGCGTGACGGATAGGTGCTTGGGGGGGGCGGGGTGGGACTCATCCCAGGGTTCATGGATGAAGAGTTCGTAGTGCCGACTTTAGTCGGCTTCGGCTGAGGCCTTCGGATGCGATGGGAAGCCGACTAAAGTCGGCACTACCTAACAGTGCCGACTTTAGTTGGCACGAACCGTCCCGTCCCTATAGGAGCGCAGAGAATTTCAAGGCCTTCCTCCCCTCTCCCACAACGTGGGAGAGGGGCAGGGGGTGAGGGTCATCCAACGCCGCCCCAACACCTCTACGCGGCTCCTAGAGTTACTGTTCTTCCCCCCTCTCCCACAACGTGGGAGAGGGGGCAGGGGGTGAGGGCCATCTTTAGCAGCCCCAGCACCGTTACGCAGTTTGAGGAGCGAACGTGCTGCTCACCCCCCTGTCCACCCCAACAGAAAACCCCTATGCTCAACCCAAACACCACCATCAATCAACGCTACCAGATTATTCGTGGCATCGGCCAAGGCGGCATGGGGGCCGTCTATGAGGCGCGTGATCTGCGCTTGCAGACGACGGTGGCCCTCAAGCAGACGACGGTGAGTGGCGAGCAGTTGCGGCGGGCTTTTGAGCGCGAGGCGCAGATTTTGGCTGGCTTGCGCCATCCGGGGTTGCCGCGCGTGATTGACCATTTCACCGAGGCGGGTGAGCAGTATTTGGTGATGGAGTTTATTGCGGGTGAGGATCTGGGTGCGCTGCTGGAGCGCAAGCGCGGCCCTTTCCCGGTTGCACAAGTGTTGGCATGGGCGGATCAAATTTTGGCATCGTTGGAATATCTGCACGGCCAGCGTCCGCCAATCATTCACCGCGACATTAAGCCGCAGAACCTCAAGTTGACGCCTGAGGGCCAGGTGATTCTGCTTGACTTTGGCTTGGCGAAGGGGCTGGGCAGCCAGACGGGTGCGCCGATTACGACGAGTGGGCGCAGCCTCTTTGCTTTTACGCTGCAGTACGCCCCGCCTGAGCAGATCCAGGGCACGGGCACGGATGCGCGCAGCGACCTCTACGCGCTTGCGGCGACGCTGCATGTGCTGCTGACCAATCAGCCGCCGGTGGATGCGATGTCGCGGGCGACGAAGATGGCTATGCGTCAGCCCGACCCGCAGCCCCGCGCCGATAGTCTTAATCGCCAAGTGCCCGCCGCCGTCGCGCAGGTGCTCTTGCGGGGGATGGCGCTCAACCCGGACGAGCGCCCCGCGAGCGCCTTTGAGCTGCGGGCAGCCTTGCGCGAGGCGGCGGGGAGGGGCGGCAACCACACGGTGGCTGGGCGCAATGCTGGCAGTCAACCGACATGGCTCATCCCGCTGATCAGTGGCGGCGCGGCGCTGGTGTTGGCGCTGGCCGTGGGGTTGGGGGTGCTGCTGGGCAGCATGGGCAACAACCAGCAGCAACTCGCCCCCAACCTACCACCACCTAGCGCCACCAGCGCCACCAGCGCCACCAGCCAACCCAGTAACGGCGCTAGGCCCGGCGGTGCCATTCTCGCCAACACCGCCACCGCCCCCCCTGGGGAGAGCAACAGCTTCACCATCCAATCCGATGGCCGCCCCACCTCCACGACCCTGCCTGCAACGCCCACTGCTGAATCGCCCCCGCCGCCCCCGCCGGAGCCAGAGCCGCCGCCCACGGATGTGCCGCCACCGCCAGTGGTGCGCCCGCCAGTAGTTCAGCCGTCGCCAGTCGTGCGCCCGACGACGCCACCAGTGGTGCGCCCGACGCCGCCACCTGCTCCGGTGGTGCCGACAGCGCGGCCAGTGGTGCGGCCCACGGCGGTGCCTACGGAGCCCCCGCCCCCCACGGCGGTGCCGCCACCGCCCACGGATGTGCCACCGCCGCCGCCCACGGATGTGCCACCCCCACCGCCCACGGTAGCCCCTCCACCTACGGTAGCCCCACCGCCGCCGCGGGATGATGGCGGCGGCGGCGGCGACGGCGGCGGCGGCGGCGGAGGCGGTGGCGACTCTCCGCTGCCAGATGACGGCGGCGGCGGCGGAGGGGGCGGCGGCGGCGGCGGAGGGGGCGGAGGCGGCGACTCTCCGCCACCGTCATCAGACGGGGATCGCTAGTAACCGAAGGAACGGAGAGCGAATCCCGTGTGGGGTGTCCATTGGCGCTAGGAGCTACGGATGCATGCTTGGGGGGCGCGGGATGGCCCTCACCCCCCGGCCCTTCAGGATACTGCTGGTTTATGTATGCACGGGCCTCGGAGCGCGGGCGTCCCGCCCGCATGCGGGCGGGACGCCCGCGCTCCCAGGGGAAT
>RSAS01000618.1 GCA_003934145.1 Candidatus Viridilinea halotolerans
ATAGAGCCAACGGCGCCACCGCCGCCCGATGCTACGGTAGAGGCACCACCGACGCCGCGTAGTGTCATACCGCTTCCGGTTGAGCATGCCGAATTGCTACCCTGAGCGGGGGTTCGTGGGCATGGGGGCGGCGCGGCGGCTTCGACAGGCTCAGCCACCGCGCCGCTGGCTCGGTGGTTGAGCCTGCCGAAACCAGCCTGTCGAAGCCAAGCGGCATGGCCCAGAACTTTTTCGCGCTAACAAAAGCCCCTGTCCGGCGGGGGATTGGGGGCATGGCCCCCGAAAACTCCCCCCCCGACGAAAGGGGGCGCACGGGAACCTAGTTCCCGTGCGCCCCCTTCCTACATCACAGGGCACCCTGCACCTTATGCAACATCGCGTCCATGTCAATCGGCTTGATCAGGTAGTCGCGGCAGCCTGCACTCAGAGCGCGTTCGATGTCGTCACGCGTGGCGTGGCCCGTTACGGCGATGACGGGGACATGGGCGAGTTCGGGGCGTTCTTTGATCCGTGCGGTGGCGCTCCAGCCGTCCATGCGCGGCATTGAGAGATCCATCAGGATCAGGTCGGGAATCTCCCGCTCCGTCATCTCAATCGCCTGATAGCCGTCGCCAGCGACGACAACGAGAAAGCCGCTAAGCCGAAGCATCTGGGCGATGATGTTGCGGTTGTCGAAGTTATCGTCTACGACGAGGATCTTTTTCACGCTGGCCTCATTGCGGGGGTTAAGTGGGGCTGATGGGTAGCTAGGTGGGGTTGGTGGTGGTGGGATGTACACGGTTCGGTGTGGCCTTGATCGGGTAACCAGACGCGGAAGGTTGACCCCCGCCCCGGTTCGCTGCGTACGCTGATGTTGCCGCCGAGGGCGCGACAGAGTTCGCGGCTGAGCGTGAGGCCCAGCCCGGTGCCTTCGTAGCGCCGTGTGACCGAGCCGTCCGCTTGGCTGAAGGGCTGAAAGATGCGTTCAAGGTCGGCGGGGGCAATGCCGATGCCGGTATCTTCGACTTCAAAGCTAATCCCCGCAGCATCGCGTTCGGCGCGAATGGTGATCGTGCCGTTTTCGGTGAATTTGGCGGCGTTGCCCAAAAGATTGATGAGGACTTGACGTAACTTATCGGGATCGGTATCGCCACGACCTAAGCCCGGCTTACACTCGATCCTGAGTTGGTTTTGCTGGCGCGTAACGAGGGGATCCACTATGTCGGCAGCTTCGCGCACCACCGCGCCTAAATCCACTGCGCTGATCTGGAGATCGATCTTGCCCTGTTCAACCTTGGAAAAGTCGAGGACGTTGTTGATCAGCGCCTTGAGATGGCGTCCGGCGGCGAGAATGCGTTCCACCGGATCAAGCTCGTCGGCGGTAGTGGCCTTGGGGTAGGCCGGGTTGATCTGCATAATCTGCGCATAGCCCAAGATGGCGTTGAGCGGCGTGCGTAGCTCGTGGCTCATGGTGGCGAGGAACATGCTCTTGGCCTGATTGGCCGCCTCAGCCGCCACTTGCGCTTGGTACGCCTCCGCTTCGGCCTGCTTACCCTGTAGCACCGCAGTCGTCAGTTGCTCCTGACGCTCTAGGCTGAGTTGCAACTGCTGGTTACGTTCCTCCAAGGCTTTGCGCTGCGAACGCAGGCTGGCGAGCATCTGGTTGAAGGTATGCCCCAAATGGGCCAACTCGTCGTGGCCGCGCACATCCACTGGACGCTCCAGATCGCCGCCAGAGACCTTGTCGGCGGCGGCGGTGAGCCGCCCGATACGGCGGGCGATACCGCCCGCTAAGCCTAAGCCAATCACTCCTGAGACCAACAGCACCAGTACTGTGTCGGCCATAATGAAGAAACGAGCAGTGGAGTAGGCCTGCTCTACTACCACGAGCGACTCCTCCGCCTGCTGCTGGCTCTCAGCCGTCAGATCGCCAATGGCGCGTTCGAGCCCACTGTAGCTTGGGTTGAGCCGCGAATAGAAGGGGCGCACCGAGCCGGTGTTGTTCTGGATGGCATCGGGAATAAAACGTTCGTGGGTAGCCTGCACCAGCGCATGCCAATGTTGCTCCACCTGGTCGAAACTGTCCACTTCTTGTGCGCTATTGACCAGCGGGCGGTAAGCATCAAGCGACTCTTGCATGCGCGTTTCCACCTCTTGCATGCGCTGCAGACTGCGATCCTTGTCCGAATCGTTGGTGTAGAGCATGAACTCAAGCTGGTTGACGCGGTATTCGTTGATGTACGCTTTGAGTGTCGCCACCACTCCCAACGAGGGAATGGTATGCTCAGAAACAAAGCTGGCTCGTGCGTGCATCACTGACATCTGGTGCGAAGCGACAAGGCCCAAGGCGATCATGAGCATCAGATCGAGGGCAAATGCACCAATTAGTTTAGTTCGAATTGAAAGTGAAATGCGCATGCGATATATTCCTCACTGATGCTGTTGATAAGAGTTGTTCGCAGGCGACGGGTAGGGGCACGGCAACGCCGCGCCCCCTCTTACTACCGTTGTAAGTCTCCTTGTCAGGGAGCTTCGGAGGGACTTCGTTCCTCCGAAAAATAAAATCTTGATTACTTTTTGAGTGCCAATTTCCTGCCGAAGGCGGTACTAAAATATCCATCGCTACGCTGCGCCGACTATTTATCAGCACTATCATCACTTTCGAGGGTCAGCAACTGCTCCATTGACACGCCAAGTTCTGCGCCGCCCGCAAAGGCCGATCCGGTGATGCGCCGTTCCAAGCGCGATGCCACGAGGTCATAGACCCCTGGCGACAAAGGAACATAGCGCGCCTCCGTGGCCAATTCCGGGGCGTAGTCAATGTAGTGCTGCACAAAGGCCGCCACTGCTGGGCGCTCAAGCGCATCAGTGCGTACATAAACGAAGATGGGGCGCGAAAGCGGCTGGTAGCTGCCATCCGCAATTGTCTCGACCGACGGCACAACACATCCCGCCCCGTTATCAATGGCGACACCGCGTAACAGTTCGCCATATTCAACCAAGTAGGCATAGCCAAAAAAGCCCAACGCCCCCGGATCATCAATCACATCCTGGGCAATCAGATAATCATCTTCACTGCCAACGAAATCATTGCGGCTCACCCCCTCCTCGCCCACTGTCGCTGCCGTGAAGTAGTCGTAGGTACCCGAATCGGGGCCGGGGCCGCGCAGCAGCAAGGGGCGGTCAGGCCAGGTGGAACGCACCTGCTGCCAATTCATAATCACCCCTTCCGCCTCGGGTGCCCACATTTGGCCCAACTCGGCCACGGTCATGCACTCCACCCAGTCGTTGTCGGCGCTCACCACCACCGAGATACCGTCGTAGGCCACTGGCAACTCGATAAAGGCGATATCATTGGCCGTGCAGAGTTCTCCCTCACTCTCCTTGATCGGGCGCGATGCCCCCGAAATATCGGTCTCACCGCCACAGAAACGCGCAAAACCTCCGCCCGTGCCACTCACCCCCAAGCTGACATCAACTTGCGGGGCTATTTCGTGGAAACGGCGCGTAGCTTGTTCAGTAATCGGAAAGACTGTACTCGAACCGTCAACGCGCACCTCACCGGCCAGATCCAGCGTCGCGGCAGACGTGGGCAGCATTGTTGCCACCGTGCGCGTAGCGGTAGGAGGGGCGGCGGGAGTGTTGGGCGGCGGCGCTGCGGCAGGCGGTGCGCCACAGGCAATCAAGAGCAACGTGAGCAGCAAAAAGAGAAGAAGCGAGAGGCGTGGCTGGTTCACAAGCATTTCCTGGGTGGGTTGGACAGAACGTGGTTCTCCCCAACATCCTAAACATAGCTGCGCTGCGGGAGAAGCAATTCGCGTAATAACCCGCCCCATTGTACGCGCTCAAAGTTAAGAATGGATTAAGGGGGGGTGAATGATCTGCTAACGGCCTGCTACTCATTGAAGGTAGGGAAGCGGAAACTTTTAAGGCAGTAGCGCAAAAGTCGCGCTGTTGCTCACGGAGCGCCTGTCATGCTGAGCGCAGCGAAGCAGCTCTTTTCGCCTGACGAGAGACCCTTCGCTGCGCTCAGGGTGACAGAACCTTTGTTTCTCACCGGCCACTGGCCCGCAGGCCATTTCGTACTCAGGGTGACAAAAGCCACAGCGTTACTTTTGCGGTATTGCCTTTTAGACAAGGTTCGTGGCAACGTTACCGTTCAACCCTATGCACAGAGGGCTTG
>RSAS01000635.1 GCA_003934145.1 Candidatus Viridilinea halotolerans
CACCCTTGTGCGCCTTGGGGCGCACATCACCGCGTTGAGTGTTCCGCGCAGCCCGCGCACCACCTTCAATATTGGCATGATCGCAGGCGGCACCTCCGTCAATACCATCGCTGAACAGGCCAGCCTGCTGCTCGACATGCGCTCGGTGAGCGCAAGTGCCCTCACCAACCTGATCAACCAGGTGGATCGCCTGGTAGCGGACATGGACGGCGAGAACTACGAGGTACAGCTCAAGATCGAAACGGTGGGTAACCGGCCTTCGGGCATGATCGCCCGCAACCACGAGTTGGTGCAGGCCGCCGTTGCGGCCTACCATGCGGTGGGTGCCCATATAAATTTCCAGCAGAGCAGCACCGATGCCAACATCCCCCTGAGCCAGGGCATTCCGGCCATCTGCATGGGCCTGACCGACGGCGGCAATGCGCATCGCCACGATGAGTTTATTCTGCCAGCGTTGCTCGGGCGTGGCTGTCAGGCGCTGTTGCTCTTGGCCCTCGCGGCGAGTGCGTAGCCTGTTTCACGTGAAACACCCTATGCCCCCCCTACACCTCCCGCGCACCTACTATCTGCAACGTGCCGTTGCTTGCTACGAGCAGGCCGGCGAGGCGTGGGCGGCGGCGGCGGTGCTGGCGAATTTTGGCAGCACTGCGGCGAGTGCTGAGGCTGCCGTGCGCTACCGCGCCCTGGGTGATCTTGCGGCAGCCGGTGAAGCCTACCTCGCAGCGGATCAGCCCGAAGATGCGTTGGCCTGCTTTCAAGCGGCCAATTTGCCCGCACGGATGTTGGCCTGTTTGACGCGGCTGGGTGACATGGCCGCCCAAGGAGCGCTGCTGCTCGCCTTGGGCCAATCTGAGGCCGCCGTGCCCCTGCTGCGCCAAGCCCTTGCCCAGCACGCTACGCCTGCCGTGCAAGCCCGTCTTCACCTGCAACTCGCCCAAGCTCTGGGTAGCGAGGAGGGGGCGGCCCACTACCGCAGCGCTCTCGCGCAACTCGAACAACTCGAACTGAGTAGCGCCAGCGTTGACGCTTGGCTCGCCCTCGCGGCTTGGGGCGAAGCGACCGCGCGCCAGGATCGCATCCAAGAGGGCTATGCGCAAGCCTTGCGTCAACTGGCAACCCTGGAGGATTGGCCGCGCTGGCGGGAGACCATGCAGCGCTACCAGGCCGCCGCCCAAACGCTCGGCAACCGCCGCCTCGTGCAAATTCTCAAGGCGCACCTGGCGGCCCACAACAACCCTGCGGCCCACAAGTTGCCCACCGACCCCGCAACGCCCCTGTTGACCAGCGGCCAGTGGGCGTTGGCACGCGCCGTTCTGGCACCACGCGCCCAACAGGGCGATCACACCGCGCTCCTCTTGCTCGCCGTGATGCTCGAAGGGGCGGCGCGCGGCCACCCGCTGCCGCTGGTGCCGCCCCTGAGCGAGCGGCTTGCTGCGGCAGCGCTCCTGGGTGCCGTGGGCGATCCGCGCCTACTCGATCCCGCACAGGGCGATGCGCCCCTGGGTGACTATTGGTGTGCGCTCGAACCTGGCCCCTTCTGGTATGGTGCCTACCTCGAGGCCGACCAGCAGGAACGGACAGCGCTCAGGCTGCACCAGAGCCACTTGCCCTACCCCGTGCGTATCGCCCGCTACCCGCTCACCAATGCCGAATTTGCCCACTTCATCGCCGCCGACGGCTACCACGAGGCGCGCTGGTGGAGCGCCCACGGCTGGGCCTACCGGCAGCACCATGGCTGGCGCGCCCCGCACTTCTGGCAAGACGCGGCTTGGAACCAACCCAACCAGCCGGTCGTTGGCGTGAGTTGGTGGGAAGCCATGGCCTACTGCACATGGCTCAGTGCAGTGGGCCACACCCGGGGCTGGTTGCCCAACACAACGATCCTGCGTCTGCCTACTTCGCTCGAATGGGAACGCGCCGCACGCGGTACGGATCAGCGGCGCTACCCATGGGGCGATGAACCGGCTGAGCCCGAACGGGCCAACTACCACGCGACGGGCGTTGGGTTCACTACGCCGGTGGGCTGCTTTCCGGCGGGTGCCGCTCCTTGCGGCGCACTCGATCTCGCCGGGAATGTAATGGAATGGATGGCTACCCCCGTCCATGATCGCTATCAACTCCAGCCGCAAAACGACGTTAGTGCTGGCGAACGGGTGCTGCTCTCGTGGTCAACCTTTAACGATCAAGCGACGCAACTCGACTGCGGGGCGCGCAGTCGCTTCAACCCTCACTATCGCTACCACTTGCGTGGCTTGCGTATGGTTTGGGTGTGACTGGAATCTGTAGGGCGGTGCCCTACAACCCCGCCGGACAGGGGGAAATGCGGGGGAACCAGGTTCCCCCGCACCCCTTACCTACACATTTTGGTCACACCCGTATGGTTTGGGCCCCATGCGCCATCGCGTAGTTTTGTTGTGCGGTATGGGCGGCGAAACCGCCCCCCTCCTTCCTATGCTCACCACCATGCCATCCCAACTCCTCGCCTGGTTTGCCGCGCACGGGCGCGATCTGCCCTGGCGCCATACGCGTGATCCCTACCAGATTCTGGTGGCGGAGATTATGCTGCAACAGACACAGGTGGATCGTGTGCTGCCCAAGTACCACGCCTTCTTGGCCACTTTTCCAAGCGTAACCGCCCTGGCTGAAGCGGCTACCGGCGAGGTGATTCGCCACTGGGCGGGCTTGGGCTACAATCGGCGGGCAGTGAATTTGCAGCGCACCGCCCGCGTGATCGTGGCGCAGCACCAGGGCGCATTTCCGCGTGAAGTGGCCGCGCTGCGTCAACTTCCCGGTCTCGGCCCCTACACCGCCGGGGCCGTCGCCTGTTTTGCCTTTGAGCAAGACGTAGTCTTTCTGGATACCAACATGCGTCGCGTGCTACAGCGCACGCACAACGGCCCCGCCGTGGCCACCACAGCGGCAGGTGATCGCCAACTGCTGGAAGTGAGCGCCGCCCTGTTGCCGGTCGGCCAGGGTTGGGCCTGGAACCAAGCGCTGATCGAACTTGGCGCACTCGTCTGCCGCGCCAGTAGCCCCGCATGCCCGCGTTGCCCGCTGCGGGCGGAGTGTCGCGCCCATGCCGCCTGGCGCAACGACGACGAAACGCTCCTTGCGGCCATGGGCGCAGCGCCAGCGGTGCCGCTGCGCCGCGCCGCCGAAGAGCGCGCCAGCTACCGTAGCAGCGAGCGCTTTGTTGGCTCCAACCGCTGGTATCGCGGGCGGCTGATTGATCTCTTGCGGGCGCAACCGCCGCAACAGCCCGTTCTGCTCAGCATGCTCGGCCCACAGCTTCGCGAGAACTTTGGCCCCGCCGACATGGCCTGGCTGCAGCAACTCGCCACGGGCCTCGCCCGCGATGGGCTGCTCGTGCTTGCGGGCGAATGGGTGCGGCTACCGTAACTCTACGGTCCCAAAAACCCCTGGCGGCCAACATTGGCCACCAGGGGTTTTTTGCGTGGTAATACGCGTCCCAGCTACATCCCCAAAAAATCTCCGCACATCCGTAGGAAATTCCACAAAATAACGGAGTACATCCTTGAGTAGGACAGACCATTACGGTATCATAACGCCATAACAACGAACGAACCCAGTAGTGAAAGGGGGGCGACCAAAAGGCGTAGGAAGGGTGCGCGAGGGAACCTGGTTCCCTCGCATCCTCCCCCTCCCACTGTCCGGCAGGGCGTGGGGCGCAGCCCTACAAGTTTTGGTCACACCCGATTGAAAGGAGCGCCTAGCGAGCCAACCAAAGCTGACGAAGCGGAACACACAGCCGCAAGGGGGGCTAACCAAGCCCCCCAAACCTCACTAACCCAAGCAAGGAGAACCCCAATGGAACAGCTAGCGGCGGAACTACTTCTCTTCATAGGTGGCGCAATGGGCATCATCTACACCATCCAGATCATCGGCGAGTTTCTCGAGAGCCTCTTCCTCACCTTCGCCAAAGGCATTAAAGCCATCACAGCCATCTCGATCCTAAGCTGGATCGCCAGTACGCTCGGACTATTCAACTCATTCAGCTTATGACTAGTGCTAGGATAGCGTCAATGGTACGCCGCCCAAAGAAACCAAGAAGCGCAGAGGATCTCCTCTGCGCTTCTCTTTATGTCAGTGACAAGTGACAAGTGACAAGTGACAAGTGACAAGTGACAAGTGACAAGTGAC
>RSAS01000135.1:0-296 GCA_003934145.1 Candidatus Viridilinea halotolerans
AAGGGGGCGCACACGTTTTCTGTCCGCCCTTAAACCCACGTTGTGGGAGAGGGGGCGAAGATATTGAGATTTTTGGCGTTCCAATGCGGTTCCAGGGTGGGGGCGGACAGAACACTTGCTCCGCAAGCCATGGATAGATGAGGGGGATGCCGTAGGTGGCCCTCACCCCCCTACCCCCTCTCCCACGTTGTGGGAGAGGGGGCGAAGATATTGAGATTTTTGGCGTTCCAATGCGGTTCCAGGGTGGGGGCGGACAGATTTTCTGTTCGCCCATGAAGCGGCGGGGGCGCGGGGGC
>RSAS01000135.1:396-4159 GCA_003934145.1 Candidatus Viridilinea halotolerans
ACGGCCCCCGCACAATCCCCCCGTGCGGCGGGGGCGCGGGGGCACGGCCCCCGCACAATCCCCCCGTGCGGCGGGGGCGCGGGGGCACGGCCCCCGCAAAACCTTACCCTGCTGGGCGTTGGCGACGAAGTCGCCAACGCCCAGCAAAGAAGAAATAGAGGAGATATGACAATAAAAGCCGATCACTGGATCAGAAGAATGGCCCGCGAGCATGGCATGATCGAGCCATTCGTGGATGAGCAGGTACGCGAAGGGGTTATCTCGTATGGTCTCACGTCATATGGCTATGACATGCGTGTGGCGGATGAGTTCAAGGTCTTTACCAATGTTTGGAATGTGGTGGTTGATCCAAAGAACTTTGACCCACGCTCTTTTGTTGATATGAAGGTGGATCACATTGACATTCCACCCAACTCGTTTGCATTAGCGCGTTCGATTGAGCGTTTCAAAATCCCCAGAAGTGTCAGTTGCATTGTCATTGGCAAGTCTACCTATGCTCGGGTAGGGATCATCATCAATGTAACCCCGCTCGAACCGGAGTGGACAGGCTTTGTGACGATTGAGATCAGCAACACGACGCCACTGCCGGCGCGCATTTATGCGAATGAGGGGATTGGCCAGGTGCTCTTTTTGGAGAGTGACGAGCCGTGCGAGGTCTCGTATGCAGACAAGAAGGGCAAGTACCAGGGGCAGCGGGGGATTGTGCTGCCAAGGATTGATGGGAGTGGGATGGTATGAAAGATGCGAGGGAACCATGTTCCCTCGCGCACCCTAACCTACGCGCATTCGTGAAGGGGCGAGCTTTGCTCGCCCCTTCACGATTTCTTATCGCCCCACAATCGCCGGGGCGTAGTCCACGCGGGGGTGGTAGATGGATTGCAAACTGACGACGAAGGCCTGTTTGATCAACGAGAGTTCGTGCATGGTCAGCGGGGCCTGATCGAGTTCACCTTCGCGCACGCGAGTCTCGATGATGGACTGCACGAGTTCGTCGAGGCTCTGGACGCCTGGGGGAAGGCCGTTGGTGGTGCCGTGGGCGCTGCGAGCGGGGGCAAGTTTGCCGTGCTGGGCTTTGGAGCGCACGGTGGCTTCCACTGAGTCGGCGAGCATGAGGATCGCCTGTTCGCGGGTTTGGGGGCGCGGGCCGGGGTAGCGGAAGTCCTCTTCGCGGACGGTATCTTCTTGCTGGAGGGCTTGCTGGTAGAAGTGGCGAATCAGCCCTGTGCCGTGGTGAGTTGCAATGAAATCCACGATCTGCGGCGGAAGGCCGGCGGCCTGCGCCATTTTGACGCCTTCGCGCACATGGTCAATGATGATCTGGGCGCTGGTGACGGGATCGAGATCGTTGTGGACATTTTCACGTCCGGTCTGGTTATCGGTGAAGAAATAGGGGCGCACCGTCTTGCCAATATCGTGGTAGTAGGCGGCGACGCGGAGCATGAGCGCATCGCCACCGACGGCCTCGGCGGCGGCTTCAGCGAGGTTGCCCACGGCGACGCTGTGGTAGTAGGTGCCCGGCGCTTCGCGGATCAGCTTGCGCAAGAGGGGACGAGAGGGGTGCGACAGTTCCATCAGTTGCAGCGGCGTAACCTGGCCTGCTGCGCGGCTCACCAGATTAAAGACCCCCAGCGAAAGAATAGTGGAGAGTGAGCCATTGAGTGCGGCATAGAACAACAGCGGCACCATAACGCCCCGCAGGTCATTCATCGTCACCGAAGGGGCCTCCATCAGCCAAAAGGCGAATTGCGTCAGCGCCGCAGTTACCGCGACCCCGATGCCAGCGAGGGCAAAGATGAGGATGCGATCGGCGTTGCGTGCAATCAGAATGGCAACAACACAGGTAGCAAAGAGGATCACCGCCACTTCAAGCGAGGCGCTGACCATGACACCAATGGCGATACAGATCAGAGCCATGGCGCTCAGGCTGAGGCGTCCGTTGAAAACAACCGCAAAGATGATGGCGATAGTGGCGAGGGGGAAGAAATGAGACCAGATATCTATTTGGGGCAGGGTAACGCGTGCGGTGAGCAGGGTAGCGTCGATAATTAAAATCATGACGATAAACGAACGCGGGCGCAGCGCCACTTGCGGTTCAAAGGCGAGCATGTAGGCCAAAAAGCCAGCGGCCAACAAACCCGCCAGAATGCCCCGTCCGCTAATATCGCTCCAACCCATCGCCTGCGGCATCGCGCCGGTGCGCTGGAGTTTTTCGACAATCACCGGAGTGATAATCTCGCCTGCGCTGACAATGCGTTCACCGGCGAGGACACGCGCCAACTGGGGGGTAACGGCATTGCGCGTCTCTTCGCGGCGCAGGGCGGTAGCCGCCTCGTCCAAGGTACGATTGACGCGCAGGAAGGAATCGGTAAAAAACTTCGCCAAATCGCGCTGATTGGGCGAGAGGCTGGTGGTCGCGAGCCAGTAGGTCAACCAACGTTCGCGCAACTGTAGCAGCGCCCGTTCATCAAGCGCATAATCGTAGCGTTCAATAGCGCGATCATAGAGGCCGACCGTCTGGGCGCGAAGCTGTTCCCAACTGGCATCATCAAGGGTGAGAATAAGATCAGCTTGGGCCTCACTCAATTGTAGGGAAGCATTGGGTAGTGCGGCGAGGACGGCGAGGCGACCGGCCCGCGAGAGTGAAGGATCTTCACGGACGCTGCGGATCGTATCGAGCAAGACAATGAGATGCTGGCGTTGTTGCACTGGCAACTGGGGATCATAGACATAGACCAGATTATCGGGACTATTCTCGGCCTGGGCTTGGCGCTCGGCGGTCAGCACCTCACTTGTGTAGGCGACCTCCGTGGGTGCCCAGATACTCAGCGGACTGGGCGTGCCAACCTCAAGGCGACCATACTGGCCTGGCAGGCTGAGGGTAAGGGCGGCCCAGATCCCGACCATGAGCAGTAGCCACTCGAGGAAGAGGGTAAGGCGCAAGCGTTTGGCGAGAATCTCTACCGGATGGATCGGACGAAAATGGGGCATCCCTGCGAGCCAACGTCGTCGGGTTGTATTCATAGTGCCGTGATACCGTGACGGGCGTTGCAGCCCCCTGCGGCGTAGGGTAGGCGGCGCGCTTACGTACTACTCAGCAGTTCGCGTGCCACCAAGCTCAGGGTGCGCCCGTCGGCGCGCCCTTTCAAACGCTCGAGTAAGACGGGCATCAGTTTGCCCATTGCGGCGGGACCAGCCAGCCCGAGTTCGGCAATGATCGCCGCCACTTCGGGGCGGAGTTCGGCGGCGGAGAGCATTTGGGGCATGTAGTGTTGCAACAGAGCAGCTTCAGCCTCTTCTTGTGCGGCCAAATCCTCGCGACCGCCCTTGCGATAGAGTTCCGCCGCATCCTGGCGGCGTTTGAGTTCCTTGGTCAAGACGGCCACTTGGGCCTCGGCGCTCAACGGTGCGTGGGCATCGGCACTAATCGCCGCGAGGGCGGCATCGCGTTCGGTGCTATCAGCGCCATACTGCGCCTCAATTGCCCGTGCCGCCGTATCGTATTGCTGTTTTGCCGCCTCCAATTGGGCGTTCTGCAAGGCGGCCCGCGCATTGCGAATGATTGCGACGCGGGCTTTATCGCCGGCGCGCATGGCTGTTTTGAGATCAGACGTCAAACGGTCGCTAATAGTTTCCATGATTCTGCCTTGCAGTTAGTGAGAGTTACGTTGGTGGGGGCCATGCCCCCAAACCCCGGGAGGGGGGTTTTTGGGGGGCCATGCCCCCAAACCCCGGGAGGGGGGTTTTTGGGGGGCCATGCCCCCAA
>RSAS01000581.1 GCA_003934145.1 Candidatus Viridilinea halotolerans
GTTGCGGGAGAGGGGGGGGAAGGCGGGGAGATTCGATGAGTGTAGCTATACGTAAGGAGGAGTGATGACGAACCCAAGGAAGCCGATGACGGCGGGAGAGCAGTTCGCCCAGCGTTTGGTGTCTGGCAAGACTCTGGAGTTGATTATTACGGGCAATTCGAGCGAATCGATCCAGGCGCTCACTCAGGCGGCTGAGCAGATTGGGAGCGAGTTGGCGCGTAATGTTACCACGTCGCAGATTCGCAATATCTTCGGTACGGTGCGCATGATCGAGCAGGATGTAAAGGGGCTTTCTGAAGATGCGCCGTTGCCGATCCAGGTGCAGCGTTCGCTACAGATGCTGCGCCCAAAGTTGGCCTATCAGTATGGGCGGGTGCAGGGGCATGATGATGCACCGAAGAAGCAGGCGATGGGCGCGTTGAATGCGATCCTGTCGGATGCGATAGGTCTGGTTGGTACGCGTGTGCAGAACTTCCGTAATTTCATGGACTTCTTTGAGGCTATTTTGGCCTACCATCGCCGCTTTGGTGGAAGCAATAACTAAATCAGGAGAATTACCTCATGTCTGAGCGTGTTGTCAACCTCTACGGGCGCATCTTCCTGCGTACGGAATTGGAGATGGTGACGGGTTTGCATATTGGTGGGGCGGCGGCTGGCTTGGAGATTGGGGGGGTGGATAAGCCGGTGATTCGTAATGCGCGTACCAACCAGCCCTATATTCCCGGCTCTTCGCTCAAGGGTAAGCTGCGTTCGCTGATGGAGAAGGCCTATGGCGCACCGCAGACCTTTTCGGTCAACCGGGATGTCTTTGTGCATCTTCCGGAGAGTGAAGAGCAGTATGCACGTTATCAGATGATTGGGGGCATCTTTGGTACGCTCCCGGAGCGGAAGGGGTTCCGTGTGAGTAGTCCTACGCGCCTTGCGGTGCGTGATGTGCAGCTTGAACCCAACTCAGCGGCGGAGTTGAAACTGATGCGCGCCGATCTGCCCTTCACCGAGATCAAGTGGGAGGCGGCGATTGACCGCGTGACTTCGGCGGCGGCGCCGCGCCAGATTGAGCGTGTGCCGGCGGGGGCGGTCTTTGGGCCGGCTGAGTTGGTTTTTAGTGTCTATGTGGGGGCCGATGAGCAGCCGACGGAGGTGGCGCAGCTCTTTGCCTATGTGGTTGAGGCGTTGGGCCATTTGCAGGATGATTATCTGGGTGGTATGGGTTCGCGCGGCAATGGCCAGGTGCGCTTGCGGAACCTCGCGCTCTTTGCCAAGTTGGTGGGCGCTGATGGAGCCTATGGCGATAAGAAGGCGTATGTGCAAGAGTCGTTGACCGATCTGGCGGCGCTGGATCGGGCGCAGCTTAAGCAGTGGTTGATCAATACCTTCAAGTAGGAGGCGCTTGATGAGTGAATTGATCAGCTACCAGATTTGCCCCCCGACGGGGGCAACAACCTTGAGTTGCCATTTTGGGCGGCAGGGCATTGGCCTTGAGGAGACGAGCGAGACGCTGCCTTCCGACTCGTTTTTTGCGGCGCTGGTGGCGCAAGCGGCGCAACTCAAGGGGGCGCAGTTTGGCGACGATGGCGGCCCCCTCTTTGCCCAGCCCTTTGTGAGCGGCGAGCCGCCCTTTCTTGTGAGTTCGCTCTTTCCGCGCATCGGCGATCTGCCGCTGCTGCCGCGCCCGTTGCTGAAGCTGAACATGAAAGAGAAGCTGAATGATCAGATTGGCAAGGGCTTCAAGAAGCTACGCTACCTCTCGCCCGAACTCTTTGCCACGGTCTGTCGCGGCGACAAGATCAGCGAAGCGCCGGTGATAATGCAGGGGGGTAAGGTCTGGCTTAGTCGCAACGAGGCGCGTAGCCTGACCGGAGATTGGAAGCGCGACAAACAGGCTGAATCGGAGGTGGAGTGGCACAAACGTTTAGCCCAGAGCTCCATCTGGAAGATTGAGTCGCCGCCCCATGTGACGGTGGATCGGGTGAGCAACACCTCGGCCTACTATGAGGTGGGCCAGGTGACCTATGCGCCGCATGCGGGGTTGGTGTTGTTGGTGCGCTTTGTTGATGCGACGCAACAAGCGGTGTTTGAACGCATGCTCACGCTTTTGAGCGAGAGCGGTTTGGGCGGGCGGCGCAGTAGCGGCTTGGGCGCTTTTTGCTGGGAACGCAAAGAGCCGTTGCGCCTCGGTCTGGGGCAAGGTGGTTCGCGGGCGGTGCTGCTTTCGCGCTACTTGCCGCAGGAAGCGGAACTGGCGGCGCTGCGGAGCGAACGGGCCGCCTACCAGCTTGTGCGTGTGGGGGGCTGGGTCTACAGCCTGGGCCGCCCTTCGCAGCGGCGGCAACGGGTGATGATGGTGAGCGAAGGGGCCATTCTCGACACGAAAGCCGCAGCGGTGCGCGGGCATGTGGAAGACGTGCGGCCAGTCTATAGCGAGAAGCGTCCGCACCCGCAAGTGGGCAGCGGCAACGGCACCAGCCACCCAGTCTACCGCAGCGGCCTAGCGCTGACGCTAGCCATCCCCGATGCAAAGGAGGGGAATTCATGAAGCACACCAACCAGGTCTGCACCCTACAGATCGAGGTGTTGGCGCCGCTGCACATCAGCAGCGGCGCACGGCTACTGCCGGATGTGGACTACTACAGCAACGCGGAGCACACCTACATCATTGATAGCGACGTGGCGCTCGATCTCGCGTGGCAGCGCTGGGAGGCGGGGCAGCTCTCGCCGGAGGAGCAGCGGCGTGCGGCGGAAGAGGAGCTAACGCACGGTGAAGAGCGTCTGGTACGGCGGTGTGATCGTTATGATCGTGATCTGGCACAGTTCCCCAAACGGCCTGCTGACCGGCGCAAGATACCAGATTGGGAGAAGCGCAAAGACCGCCTAGTCGAAGAAAAGGAGGCCATTAAAGTAGAGGCTGCGCGCCTCAAAGCGCGCCATGCCGAACTGTCGCAGATGGAGTTCATGACCGAGCAGGGGCTACCCGACGAGTTGGTGGCCAATAGCGGCTTTGCCGATCTGCTGGCGACCAAGCTGCTGCGCGAAGAGGACTTGCAGAGCCCGCCGGAGGGGACGTTGCGGCCCTTGGTGCGCTACGCCATGCGCGGCACACCAGCCACTGGCGAGATCTACGAGCAGATCAAGGACATAGCCGACCGCCCTTACATGCCGGGGTCGTCGTTGAAGGGGGCCATCCGTAGCGCGTTGGCGTGGGAGCTTGCGCCGCAATTGGCGGCCAACGAGTTGGGCATTTTGGCTAGTGGCGGCGCAAAGGGTGCCGATAACCGGATCGAGGAGGGCATCTTCCTCGGGCGCGATCTGCGGCGAATGAATGCAACCGTGCGCGACGTGATGCGCACGTTGCATGTCGGCGACAGCAGGGCGCTTGAGCGCGGGAGGATCGAGTTGGCGAGCGTGGCGATCTTTCGGAGCCAATCGCAGGCCAACGCCCGCATTGCGCTAGAGGTCATCCCGGCGGGTACGCAGATGGAGGCGACGTTGCAGATCGAGCAATACCCCTTCACATGCGGCGAGGCATTGAAGGTACTCGACTTTGGCGCTTGGAAAGAGCGCATGCAACCGGCGGCGCTGGCGGCGATCTGCCGACGGCGGGCAGCGGCGCTGATTGAAGGGGAGCAGAGCTACTTTGCGCGCTTGCAGGCAGCGGCGGAGGTGGCACGTTTCTACCAAGAATTGAAGAATCGCCTAGCGGGGATGGGGCCAGAGAGCTTCTTGCTGCCGCTCGGCTGGGGAGCGGGTTGGCGCAGCAAGACGCTCGACACGCGGTTGCGCGGCGAGGGCGCAGCAGATGAACCCTTTGTGCAGGCGGTACACACCTTCAAGCTGAAGAAGCACAAATCCCTCAATTTCCAAGCGGGCGGCGACTTCCCGCAGACGCGCAAGGTGGTGATGGCGGGCGAGCGGATCATGCGCCCGTTGGGCTGGGTGGAGGTGCGGATGGAGTAGTCGGTTCTTGGCGGGGATGAAAGGCACGGGGTTCTGGGCATTGCGCTGGGTTTTTGAGCTGCCATAGGTGGCCCTCACCCCCGGCCCCTCTCCCGCAACGCGGGAGAGGGGGGAAAAGGGCACGGGGTTCTGGGCGTTGCGCTGGGTTTTTGGGTAGTGAGGGGTGGCCCTCACCCCCGGCCCCTCTCCCGCGTT
>RSAS01000433.1 GCA_003934145.1 Candidatus Viridilinea halotolerans
CTTCCGATCTGACCCCTGACCCCTGACCCCTGACCCCTGACCCCTGACCCCTGCTCCCTGCTCCCTGCTCCCTGCTTCCTGACCCCTGACCCCTGACCCCTGACCCCTGACCCCTGACCCCTGCTCCCCCACCATCCCCAACAACACCGGCTTCGGCCCCACTTCAAGAAAAACATTCACACCGGCCTCAAAGAGCGTCGCCACCCCATCAGCAAAACGCACCGTTTCACGCACATGGCGCACCCAGTAGTCTGCCGTGGCAACCTCATCGCCCGCAAACGTCCCCGTCACATTCGAGATCAAGCGCGCCCGCGTCGTCCGCAAACCAATCTCGGATAGCAGACTGCCCGACACTTCTCCTGTTCTCTGTTCCCCTGTTCTCTGTTCTCCTCTTCTCCAAGCAACCCCTTCCGCCACTCGCCGAAACTCCTCCAGCATCGGTTCCATCAGGGGCGAATGAAACGCATGCGACACCGTCAGTTCATTCGTCTTGATGCCTTCAGCGGCAAAGCTTGCGCCCAGCGCCCGTACCACCTCACCCTCGCCGGAGATCACCACGCTCGTCGGGCCATTGATCGCCGCGATGCTCACCGCACCCGTATGCGGCGCAATGACCTCACGCACCCGCGCCTCGCTCGTGGCCACGGCGAGCATCGCGCCGCCCGTGGGCAACGCGCCCATCAAGCGCCCGCGTGCAGCTACGAGCTTGAGGCCATCTTCGAGGCTAAAGACCCCCGCGAGGCACGCGGCCACCAATTCGCCCACACTATGGCCGATCAGCACCTGCGGCTCAATGCCCCACGCCAACCAGAGTTGCGCCAGGGCATATTCAAGCGCAAAGAGAGCCGGTTGGGTGTAGCGCGTCTGATCAATCACTTCAGGATCGGCCAGAATCTCGTGCAGCGGACGATCCAGTTCATCCGCCAAGAGCGCCGCGCACTGGTCGAGCGCTGCGCGGAAGATAGGCTCGTTGGCGTAGAGAGCCAGGCCCATGCCCGCATACTGGCTCCCTTGGCCGGTGAAGAGGAAGGCGATCTTGGGCGGGCTGGTTCCTGGTGTTACGGATAGGCTTTGGGGTTGCGACGGATGGCCCTCACCCCCTACCCCTCTCCCACGTTGTGGGAGAGGGGCGAAGGCGTCGTGGTTCTTGGTCTCCCCACGCACTTCTGGTAAGGAGATGTTCCCATCTGCGGCACTCCCCCCTCTCCCGCTTGCGGGAGAGGGGGGCAGGGGGGTGAGGGTCAACGGGTCTACCCGCGCCAACCCCGCCCGCAACTCCTCTACCGACCCCGCCACCACCGCGAGGCGCTGGGCAAAATGGCTGCGCCCGACCTGCGCCGTGTAACAGAGATCGCCCACGTCTACGTCGGGGTGCCCGTCAAGGAAGATGAGGTAGCGCGTTACATAATCCACAAGCGCAGCAGCATCCTTAGCCGCAATGGGCAGCAGGTGGTAGTCGGCCCTCACCCTCCCATCCCCCTCTCCCACAACGTGGGAGAGGGGGGCAGGGGGGTGAGGGCCATCCGGGGCAGCCCAATCACCTATCCGTGGCTTACCGAGCGAATGTTCTGTCCGCCCATGAACGCTTGCGGGAGAGGGGGCCAGGGGGTGAGGGCCATCCCACCCCTCCACCACCACATGCGCGTTCGTCCCGCTGATGCCAAACGAACTTACCCCACCAATGCGCCGCGCTTGCGGCCACATCGTCGCTCTCGTTGGAACCGCGAGTGGCAGCGCTGCCCAATCAATATGCGGATTGGGCGTCTGAAAGCGGAGATGGGGCGGAATCGTGGCGTGCTGCAGGGCCAACACCAACTTCATCAACCCCGCCACGCCCGCCGCCTCTTCCAAATGGCCAATGTTGGTCTTCACTGAGCCGACAAGTAACGGTTCTTTTCGTTCGCCAAAGACTGCACCTAAGGCCCGTAGCTCAAGCGGGTCGCCCAATGGTGTGCCGGTGCCATGGGCTTCGATATAACCCACTTCACTTGCGGCCACGTTGGCATTGACCAATGCAGCGCGCAGCAACTGCTCTTGCGCCATCTTGTTCGGCACGGTCAAGCCACTGCTCGGCCCATCATGGTTGATCGCACTCCCACGAATGATCGCCAGAATCGCGTCGCCGTCGCGCTCCGCGTCAGCCAAGCGTTTGAGCAGCACCATCCCGACGCCCTCACCCCGCCCGTAGCCATCCGCCGCCGCATCGAAGGTCTTGCAACGCCCATCAGGCGCCAGCGCCTGTATCTGCGCGTAGGCCACAAAAGTGGTCGGGCTAAGCAGCAGATTCACGCCGCCCGCCAGCGCCAGATCGCATTCGCCCAAACGCAAACTCTGGCAGGCCAAATGGATCGCTACCAGCGACGACGAACATGCCGTGTCCACGGCCAGTGTTGGCCCCTGTAGCCCCAACGTATAGGCAATGCGCCCCGCCGCAATACTGTGGCCACTCGCCGTCGCGGCGTGGCTCGCTATCTGGGCTACATCACTTCCTACCTGCAAATGGCCATACTCGCGCTCGCCTATGCCCACAAAAACTCCGCTGCGACTCCCGCGCAGCGCCTGCGGATCCAGCCCAGCCCGCTCCAAAAGTTCCCAACTCACCTCAAGCAGCAACCGATGCTGCGGATCCATCCCCATCGCCTCGCGGGGCGCAATGCGGAAGAAGCCAGGATCGAATTGATCCACCTGCTCAAGGAACGAACCCTCGCGCGTGTAGACCTTCCCCGCCGTTGGGCGTTCTGGCGCGTAGTAGTCATCAATTCGCCAGCGGGAACTCGGCACCACCTGCACATGATCGCGCCCCGCATGCAATAAGCCCCAAAACTCCTCCGGCGTGGTCGCCCCCGGCAAGCGACACGCCATACTGATGATGGCCAGTGGCTCGGTAATGCTCGTTACCGCACCTACCACCGGCCCCTGCGCTACCTGTTCTTTCTCCAACGCCAACGCCAACACCGTCAGCAGATAGTCGCCCAGCGCCTCTACCGTGGGATACTCAAAGGCCAACGTGGCGGGCAATGGCTGCTCCACGTAGGACTCGAGCATGCGCCGCACTTCGAGCGCCAAGAGCGAGTCCATGCCCAACTCTTTGAAGCCGATCTGACGCTCCGGCAGGGCGCGCATGCCCAACACGCGCAGCACCACCTCCTGCACCAGATGCACCATCCGTTCGCGCCGTTCGCTCGGCGGCAACGCCACCAGCAGATTGGCCAAGGTCTGCCTTGGGGCGCTGATCAGAGGCGCGGCGGATTCTTTTGGCACCACTGCCACAGCCTGCGCCCGCTCCTGCTGCATCGTCGTCAGCGCCGCCAACACCCGTGCCGCCACTGCCTGCTCGTCGCTCGTAAAACCATGCTCTGCGACCAGTTGGGCCAGCACCCCAGCAGCATCCTGGCCAACCAGTGCAGCACGATCGCGGCGCGCCCCTTGTGCCTCGTCACCGATCCAGTAACGCTGCCGTTGGAAGGGGTAGGTAGGCATGGCTATCTTGCGCCGCACCTGGCCCTCGTGCAACGCAGACCAATTCACCGCAACCCCGCGTTCGTAGAGCCTGCCCAAACTGCTGAGCATCGTCTGGAGCGCGGGCTGATTGGGGCGCAGGCTGGGGAGGAGGGTTTGGGGTTCAGGGTTCAGGGTTTGGGGTTCAGAGTTCAGGGTTCGGGGTTCAGAGTTCAGGGTTTGGGATTCGGGGTTCAGGGTTTGGGGTTCAGAGTTCAGGGTTCGGGGTTCAGAGTTCAGGGTTTGGGATTCGGGGTTCAGGGTTTGGGATTCAGGGTTCAGGGTTTGGGATTCGGGGTTCAGGGTTTGGGATTCGGGGTTCAGGGTTTGGGATTCAGGGTTCAGGGTATCGGATTCGGACAGAAGATCAGACGGGTCTGGGTTCATCCCTGACCCCTGACCCCTGCTTCCTGACCCCTGACCCCTGACCCCTAGCCCCTGACCCCTGACCCCTGACCCCTGACCCCTGACCCCTGACCCCTGACCCCTGGCCCCTAACCCCTGACCCCCCACCATCCCCACCAACACCGGCTTCGGTCCCACTTCCACAAAAACATTCACGCCGACGTCAAAGAGCGTCGCCACGCCATCAGCAAAACGCACCGTTTCACGCACATGGCGCACCCAGTAGTCTGCCGTGG
>RSAS01000937.1 GCA_003934145.1 Candidatus Viridilinea halotolerans
GCTCAGGGTGACAGAATTTTTGTTTCTCACGGGGCCACTGGCCCGCGGGCCATTTAGTGTTCAGACATGGTTCATAGTTACTTTAGACAAGGTTTCAGAAAGGGACTTCTCGCTTTACAATCGTAGTGCCGACTTTAGTCGGCTTCCCGTCGCATCCCAAGATATCAGCCGACTAAAGTCGGCACTACCTAGGTGGCGCAAATGGTAAAGCTCCTCCGAACCTTGTCTTACAGTTTAGTGTCACGCACCGCTTTCTGATGCGCTCGGGCTGACCCCTGAAACCTGACCCCTGAAACCTTGTCTCAGGGTGACAAGGCTCTCGCAACAGCGTGACTTTTGCGCTATTGCCCTTTTTGGATGCTGCTGGCTCACAAAAACATCCTCTGCGCACCTCTGCGTGCTCTGCGGTAAACAAATTCATGCCACCAAACAACAGCAACGCAACGCAAGAAAACTCATGGATCTCCCCGACTGGCTGGCGCGCCGTGCGGCGCTGCACCCGCAACGCCCGGCGCTGCTTACAGCACATGGCACTTGGTCGTTTAGCGCACTGGATGCGTGGGCGTGGGTAGTTGCGCAGCGTCTGATGGCGTTGGGTTGCGCCGCAGGCGAGCGTGTGGCCCTGTTGGCTCACAACAGCGCCGCCTATGCCGCTGTACTCCACGCGACACCCCGCGCCCGCGTGGTACTCGTGCCGCTCAATACACGCCTCAGCGCCGCCGAACTCGCCTGGCAACTGGCAGATTGTGGGGCGCACCTCTTGCTCTACGACGAGGCCCATGGCCATGTCGCTCAGACGCTCCAGGTGCCGCTGCGGGCGGCGCTGGAGGATGTGTGTGCCCTTTCGCCTCTGCCAAAACATTGGCCCTCCTGTGCGCAACGGATGGGTGATGGGGATGCCCCAGATGGCCATCACCCCCCGGCCCCCTCGCCCGCGTTGCGGGAGAGGGGGGGAACATGTTGTGATGCTTGGGATGTCAACGCGTTGCCAACAGAGCGAAGCACGGGTTTTCTACCCGCCGATGAACCCGTTACGCGGAAAGGCCATCCAAGCCATTCCCCCACCATCAACCTCGACGCGCTGCACACGATCATTTACACTTCGGGCACGACGGGGCGGCCCAAGGGGGCCATGCTGACGGCGGGCAATCATTGGTGGAGCGCGACCGCGTCGCTGCTCAATTTGGGCCTGCGTGACGATGACCGCTGGTTGGCGCTCTTGCCGCTCTTTCACGTCGGTGGCCTTTCAATTTTGCTGCGCGGCGCGATCTATGGTATGCCGGTGGTGCTTCACGAGCGTTTTGCGCCCGAAGCGGCTCTGGCGGCCATTGAGCACGACGGGGTGACCATCGCGTCGTTGGTGGCGGTGATGCTGGCGCGCATGCTTGATGCTGCGGGCGAGCGCCCGCTGCCGCCCCACTTCCGTTGCGCCCTGCTCGGCGGCGGCCCCGCGCCGCGCCCGCTGCTCGAAGCGTGTGCCGCACGGGGCGTGCCCGTCGTGCAGACCTACGGCATGACCGAAAGCGCCTCGCAGGCGGTCACGCTGAGCCCGACGGAAGCCCTGCGCAAACTCGGCTCGGCGGGGCAACCCTTGCTCCCGCTGGAGCTACGCATCATCCACGAAGGCCAAACGGTGCCGCCGGGCGACGTGGGCGAAATTTGCCTACGCGGACCAATGCTCACCAGCGGCTACTACCAGCGCCCCGAGGCGACCGCCGCAGCCCTACGCGATGGTTGGCTGCACACCGGCGATCTGGGCTACTGCGATGCAGAGGGCTTCCTCTATGTGGTGGATCGGCGCGACGACCTGATCATCTCGGGGGGCGAGAATGTCTACCCGGCGGAGATCGAGGCGGTACTCTTAGGCCATCCGGCGGTAGCCGAAGCGGGCGTCATTGGTATCGAAGATGCCCAATGGGGAGCGGTGCCGGTGGCCTTTGTGGTGTGCAAAACAAACGCGATCCCGAACGCTGCCGAACTGCACGCCCACTGTTGTGAACAGCTTGCGGCCTACAAAGTCCCCCGCGCAATCCATTTTGTGGCCAGCCTGCCGCGCACTGCCGCAGGCAAATTGCAGCGGCGGCTGTTGCGAGGGTAGAGTATGCGCGGAAACCGGATTGCCGTGATTCCTCTTCATGGCTGTTGTTGACGATGCAAAAAAGACCACAACATCGACAGCCCAACGAGAATAATAATACCCGGAAAGAAAAGACGCGGCACCGTGAAGAGCACAGTTAGCCCAAAGAGCCAAATGACGCTCTGCACGGCTTGATGGGCGCGTCCGCGCAAGGCTTCGGAGACAAAAGTACTGACACCAATCAGAGCCAGGATGCCGGGGAAAATTTTAATAGGCAAAAGCAACAACAGCGCAAAACCAACGAAAAAGATGGCCAACGCAGCCGGCTCCCAGCCTGATTTACTCTGTCGGGGGGCGGCGCGCGGCGGCGGCGGCGGCGAATAGCTCAGGCGGCGCTCTTCGCCCACATCGAGATCATGGCGCACCGGCGTGGGCGGGGGCGCAACGGGCATTGCGCCGACGCGCTGGCCACAGCGCACACAGAAGATGGCAAAGCTCGGATTGGCCGCGCCGCAAGCGTTACAAGCCACCTGGGAATGCTTGGCTTCTTTGGAAAGTGCCACCGTCGCCCCGGTATTGACTTGACGGCTCACGTCGGCCCCGCACTCAATGCAGAAATGCGCATCCTCTGGCAATTGGGTTCCACACGATGAGCACTGCATTGAATCTTCTCCTTGTTTTGTTGCGTGTGGGCGGCTGCGCCGCCCACACGCAACAAAGCATATTCTTCGGGAAGGCTGCGCCTCCCCCGCACCCCTGCCGTGCGGCGGGAGGATGCGCGGGAACCATGTTCCCGCGCGCACCCTTGACGGCGGCGGGGGTGCGGGGGCATGGCCCCCGCAACACCACCCCTCCGGCGGGGGTGCGGGGGCATGGCCCAATACCTTTCGAATAAGACCTCACAGGTCTGCTCCGACGCATGAGGAGAACCACATCAGCAAAGACCTGTGAGGTCTATGCTCTCCCTTGCGCAGCGTGGTTGCGCAAGCGCCTAGTTGATCGTCTCGACGCTATTGGTCACCAAGTAGATCACCCGCTCGGCAATGTTGGTGGCGCGGTCGGCGGAACGCTCAAGGGCGTGGACAATATCGATCATATCAATTGCGGCCTCGAAGCAGGCGGGATCGTTCTTGGCGCCGGCGATAATCGCGCTGCGCAAGAGATCTTCAAGCTCGTCTACCCGTTCGTCACTCTCTGTAAGAGTGTGAGCTAAATCGGCATCTTGGCGCAAGAAGGATTCCAAGCTCGTGTGGATCATCTGCAACGTGAGTTGGGCCATCTCTTCGATCTGGGGCGGTGGGGGCAGCAGCGCCGGGCGGCGCGTCGCCGAACGCACCCGCCGCGCAATTGCGTTAGCATAGTCGCCAATGCGCTCCAATTCGCCCGCAATCGCCGTCACCACCGTGCAGAGCCGCAGGTCGCTCGCCACAATGGGTTGCTGGGTCGCCAAAAGCGTGATGGTGCGCTCCTCAAGGCTGCGCCACACCTCGTCAATATGGCTATCATCGCTAATCACCTGGGCAGCCAGCGCACTGTCCCAGTGCTCAAGCGATTTCAGGGCGCGCACCAGCGCCTGTTCGACCATACTGCCCATGCGCAGCAGATCATCGCGGAGGCCACCGATCTGATGGGCGTATCGCTCACGTAGCATGTAGGGACTCCTTACCATTATCTTCCTTAGATCCTCTCGTCCTTTAGCATACCACAAGTGGCAAAATTGCTCTGGTTGGTTGGATGTGGGCGGCTGTGCCGCCCACATCCAACCGGGAAGGGGGATAAGGCAGTAGCGCAAAACTCGCGCTGTTGCTCACGGAGCGCCTGTCATGCTGAGCGCAGCGAAGCATCTCTTGTGGTCACCACGAGCGACCCTTCGCTGCGCTCCTGAGAAACAAACGGCGCGTTGGCTTGGTGGCTGAGCTTGCCAAAGCCAGCTTGTCGAAGCCCCGCCATCGCGCCGCGCCCCTACGCTGGCTTCGACAGGCTCAGCCAGCGTAGGGGCGCGGCCTTCAAAGGGTTTCACCTGTTCTGGCAAGGGCTTCCCAATGCGGTAAAACGCCTCAT
>RSAS01000576.1 GCA_003934145.1 Candidatus Viridilinea halotolerans
GGCCAAGCCCCCAAACCCCGCCGGAAGGGTGTTTTTTCGGGGGCCAAGCCCCCAAACCCCATCGGAAGGCTTTGCATCCTCGCCTCCTCGCCTCCCCGCCTCCTCGCCTCCTCGCCTCCCCGCCTCCCCGCCTCCCCGCCTCCCCCATCTCTATGCGTACAATGCTCGTCTTCAATCCGGCTGCTGGTCAAGCTGAGGCGCTAGAGCGTGATCTGGCGCTGGCGGTTGAGGTGTGGCGCTCGGCGGGTTGGCAGGTGGAACTTGCCCCCACGCGCAGTGCCGGTGATGGTACGCGGCTGGGGCGGCTCGCCGTGGATCAAGGCTTCGACCTTGTGGTTGCCGCCGGCGGCGACGGGACGCTGAATGAGGTGCTGAATGGCTTGGCTGGCTCGCGTACCGCGCTTGCCCCGCTGCCCCTCGGCACCATGAATGTCTGGGCGCGTGAATTGCATCTGCCCCTGCAGCCCCGCGTCGCCGCCGAGGCGATCCTGAAGTGGCACCCGCGACGCATCGATCTGGGACGCGCCGGCGAACGCTATTTCCTCCTGATGGCTGGTATCGGCTTTGATGCCGCGATCACTGCTGATGTGCGTAGCGACGAGAAGCGCCGTCTTGGCGCCCTTGCCTATGTGCTGCGGGGCATTTTGCAGACGCTGCGCATCCGTGGTGCGCGCACACGCCTGGTGATCGATGGCCGCTCGCTCCGTAGCCGTGTCCTTATGGTTGTCATTGGCAATACCCAACTCTATGGCGGTTTAGTGAAAATCACCCACCGCGCCATTATCGATGACGGCTTGCTTGATGTTGCGGTATTCAAAGGCGAAAATGGCTTGAATGTCATTGGAAGACTCATTGCCATTTTGCGCCGTCGCTATAGCGATGATCCCGATATTGACTACTATCGCGCCCGCAGCATCACCATCTCTTCGCGCCCACGTCTGCCCGTACAGGTGGATGGCGATTCGATTGGCATGACCCCAATGACCTTTGAGGTGGCACCAGGGGCGTTGTGGGCGCTCTTGCCGCCCGATTTTGCCGAGGATCTCGTGCAACAGCCCATGCGCAAACCAGGGCGACGTACTCTGTCGCGTTTGTTGGGCTGGTTTGCGGGGCGCTAGGTGCGTCAAGAGGCGAAGACGTGGGGATGCGAGGTGAGGCTTCTCCCCATGAGGTTGCCTATGGCATGGGATGTGGCATAAGCGTATGGATGCTCGTCGTCTCTTCTCTCTCTTGTGGCCCCTGCTCTTCTTTTGCCTGCTGACGCTGCCCATGACGTGGCCGCTCGCCCGTCATTTGGGCAGTGGCCTCACCGCTGAGGGCGACGATCTGCTGCAAGCGTGGCTCTTTGCCTGGAATAGCCATGCCATAACATCCCAGCCCGCTGCCCTCTGGGATGCGCCCATCTTCTACCCCTACCCCACGACCCTCGCCTTCACCGATAATCACATTCTGCTGGCCCTCCTTACCGCGCCGCTTACCTGGCTCTCTGGTGAGCCGCTGTTGGCTTATAACCTTCTGATCTTCGCCAGTTTCGCGCTAAGCGGCTGGGCCGTCTTTTTGCTTGCCCGTGAGACTCTCTCTGATCGCGGCATGTCGCCCGCAGCCACTACCTGGGCCGCATTGCTCGCTGGGGCGGGTTTTGCCTTTTCCGCCTACCGTTTTGCCCACTTTAGCCACTTTCAACTGCTCCAGACCGCCTGGATGCTCTTTGCCCTTCTCTTCCTGCGCCGCCTCTTGCGCCCGCTGGCCGCTGGTGGTGGACGCTGGCAGGACGCCCTGCTCTGTGGCATCTTTGCTGCCGTACAGGTCGCTACGACGCTCTACTATGGCTTTTTTGTGGCCCTGTTGCTCGGTGGCTATGCAGCGATCTGGGGGTTGCACGCCCTCTGGCTGCGCTTACGGGCGCAGACGCCTCTGCCCTGGCGTCAGGCCGCTTTGGGCCTCTTGGCTGCTGCTGTGGCTGGCGTGGCTGCGTGGCCCTTCGTTCTGCCCTATATGCGCGTCTATGCGAGTCTGGGCATCGTACGCTCGGTGCGTGAACTGGATGGCTGGTCGGCCCCCCTACATGCCTACTTCACGGTGCCCCAAGAGAATCTGCTCTATGGGGCGCTCGCTCCTAGTCTGCGTGGCGCGGGCGAGATGGTGCTTGCGCCAGGGTTGCTGCTGCTGCTGCTAGTATTCGGTGGGCTTGCGCGCCTGCTCTGGGTGTCGCGGATGGGTAATGGGAATGCCACAGATGGCCCTCACCCCCCTGCCCCCCTCTCCCACGTTGTGGGAGAGGGGGGGCAACAGCGAGATACTTGGCGTTCCAATAGGGTCGATCTCCTCTTCTGGCCGTTGCTCGCTTTCGTTGCTTTTGTCCTCTCGTTGGGTACGGGCATCCGGTTTGAACGCTTTGGCGAACCGCTGCCCATTCCGCTGCCCTATCTGCAACTCTACAACTACGTGCCCGGCTTTGGTGCCCTGCGTGTCCCGGCGCGTTGGGGGCTTTTGGTCACGTTAGCTGTGGCCATGCTGGCGGCGCTGGCGCTGGCGACGCTCTTGGCCCAACGCCGCCCGCGTACCCGTATCCTCATGGGGGGCTTGGCGCTCGGATTGGTTTTGCTCGAACAGGCCGCGCCCCCCCAGAGATGGCTGGTTGGCCCCGAACTCACCGCTGCGCCGCCCGTCTATGCGTGGCTGGCCCAAGCGGAGCAGGACGATATTGCGGCACTACTCGAACTGCCCGTCGCTGCCGTGCCGCGTGGCGCTGCGTTACAGCAGGTGATCTGGCGGCAATGGCACGGGCGCACCCATTGGCGACCCCTAGTGGCTTCTTACAGCGGCCTGATGCCCTTTGGCAGCAGCGACCTCCTGCGGCGGGCGCAAGATCTGCCGGCTCCAGCGGTGGTCTCCTTCTTCCGGCTGAGCGGCATTGATACGCTGGTGATCCACCGCGATGCCTACGCCCCTGGTGAGGCCGAGGCACTGATCGCGGGCCTGTTGGCTCTGCCTGAAGTGACGCTGCGGGCGGAGGTGGGGAGCGCCACGGTGCTGCGCCTCGCGCCCGATCCGCGCATTGCTGCGATCTCAGCGGCGGCAGGGCCCTATGGTCGCATCTATCTCTCGGCGGACGAACGCATTCCAGGCGTGCTGCCCCTCGCGCTGAGCCGCCAATTGACGGCAGCGGGCTATATCCTCTATGGGCCGGGGCGCACCCGCTTCTACCCGCCCCTCCAGACGCCAACACGCGGCCAGACTTTTGCCGCCGGCCTGCTCGCCGCAGCGGAAGATCCGCGCGAACATGGCTTCTTGCCGGAAGAGTTGGTTTGGCAGGCCCACAGCCTCGCGCTCTACGCGGGCGATCCGCAGTTGGTCTTCAGTTTCGGCTTAGCCCAACAGGTGCCGGGTTGGTTCCATCCCCACTTTCCCACGACGCTTACGCTTCAGCAGCAGCCGCTTGGCTTGCATGTGCAGAGCGGGGATGGAAGCGCCGCAATCTTTCCCTACCCCGCACTACCCCAGCCCAGCGGTGCAGCACTGCAGGTCGAGGTGGATGTGGCTAGCCTCACTGCCCAGACGCTACGGGTGGGGGCGGAGGATGTGGCCTTGCCACCCGGCCTGAGTACCCTGTACATGCTGCTACCGACGAGTGGCATGTTGAACCTGAACGGCACTGCGGGCGAGATCGCCCTGCTGCGCGTGCGCGTGCGCCAAACAAGCGCCGCCACGCAAGGCGTTATCGCCCTTAACGGCCTTGTCGTGCAGGCCGACGTGGCGTTTGCGGGTGAAACGTTGAGCATCCAAGCGCATGCCGCGGGCGTGGAGCGTCTGCGTCTTGACGTGCGCGGTGCCGCCGCCTACGATGATCGCCCCATTCGCCTCTTAGCGGGCAGCCAGCCCCTGCCCACGCCTGGGGCAACGCTCGCCTTCACGTTCGATCTTTTGACACCAACCGCCTCCTGGATCGAGAGCCAAGAGCCAGCACAAGATGGCCGCTATATTGTCTACCTGAAGGACGCCGCCCAGCCGGAGAGCCCGGGGCTGCCGGTGGCGAAGTTCAACCTGCGCGCTGGCCAAGTGGTAGACGCCGAGGCGGTGCCGCTGCCGCTGCGCGGAGTGCAGTAGGGGGTTGTAGGGAGAACCTAGTTCTCCCTACAACCCCCTACTAGAACAGTATGAAACAATCACTTCTCGTCCTTCTCATCCTCATCATCATCAGTGGCTGTAGCGCCACGAACGATCCCGCCGCGCCTGCCAGCGGCACGCTGCTGGAGGGTGATGCCCTGCCCGGCAAGTTGCTCTTTGTCCATCAAGGGGTGATCTGGCGCTGGCAGGGGCGTGCGGCGGCACCGCTCTTGGGTAGTGGTCAAGCGGCCCATCCCGCCCTCTCGCCCACCGGCGACCGTATCGCCTATGTTGTCCGTTCCAACAGCTTTAGCGACCTGTTGCTCGCCGATGCAGCGGGCCAGCCCTTGGCGCAACTCACTACCAACGGCACCAACGAGCCGCCCAACAGCCTGCGCCGCGTCTATGCGAGTCGCTGGGTCTTCTACCCCGCCTGGGCACCCGACGGCATGCATTTGGCGGTAGCGACCCAAGCCGCGCCGCCGCGTGGTGATCCGCCCGCTGACTATAATCTAGCCTTGAGCCTGCTGCCCGCTGGCCCGGGCTTGGCGCAGCCGCTCTTCGCCGCCGACGATGCCCAAGTAGCGCACAGCGCCTTCAGTCCCGATGGCGCTGTGTTGATCTTCACGCGGGCGGGCAGTGGGCCAGGTGGTCAGCAACGCCTCTACCGGCTCGAATTGGTCAGCGGCACTGCTCTGCCCGTGGCCGGTGCGCCCGCGCCGAGCTATGATCCCGCCTTTTCGCCCGACGGCGCGTGGCTCGCCTTCGCCGCCCGCGACGGCGAGCAGACCGATATTTTTGTCCTGCCAGCCTCCGGCAGCGGTACGCCCCTACGCCTCACCACAATGGGTCTTGCCCGCGCCCCCGCCTTCGCGCCCGACGGCAACTGGCTCGCCTTCCTTGCCGTCGCGCCCGACAGTGTCGGCTTTGACCTTTGGGTGGCCCCCGTGCAGCGCAGCGAAAGCGGTGGCATCCTCGTCGGTACACCGCGCCGCCTCACCCAAGGCATGAACCTCGACGGCGACTCGGGCGTGGCGTGGGGCCGGTGAGGCATACGCATGAACTTAAGCCCTTAGCGGGCCTTCCGGCGGGGGTTCGGGGGCTTGGCCCCCGAAAAATTTCCCCAAAGCGTCGCAAGGAATTCGCGCAGCACTTGGCGACTGATCACAAGCAGGGTTCCAGCCTCAACATAGGCCGCTAAGGTTGCACGAGCCTGCTGATGAAGCGGAGCTGCAGGCCAACTGACATAGACGAGAATGTTGGTGTCAATAAAAAGACGCTCAGGCGCGGCCTCGGTCATTGTAGAGTTCCTCACGACGTAAGGGCAACAGGGGATCCCAAGCGCCGCCCGTCAGTAGGGTGGGAAGCACTTCCGGCGTGACAGGCATGCGCACGATTACTGCCGGTGGTGGCCAAAGAGATGTTTCTGCCGCCGCTGCACTGGTGAGCACCTGCGCCAAGCGCAGACGATCGGATCGGGGCAAGCGGAGAGCTAAGGTTAATGCCTCATTGTAAAGGGTTGTCGTCATATTTCCTCTAGGGGATGGTTTCAGGCTACTTTATCGTTCAAGTGCATGTAGGGCACCTTGACGCCTCATGCCAGTATCCAGTATCCTCTCACCTACAAATACTCGCGCTGGCTCACCCGCCGCCGCCACTCCTCTTTGATCTCCACCGGCGAGCCTTGCGAGACGAGGAAATCCAGCAGCAGCCGCGAGAAGGTACTCGATTGTTCGAGGAAGGGGAAGTGGTTGGCTTTCGGCAGCACCAGGTGCTGCACCGGACGCTGGCGCATCTCGTTCAGAAACTCGGCATGCTCGGCGTTCACAATCCGATCCGCGCCGCCATAGACCGCCAACAACGGCACTTGGAGCGTGTTGATGTAGTCCATCAGATCGGTCTTGAGCAGTGATTCCTGCACACTCGAGAGTACCTGCTCGCTCAGGCTCTCGGTGTCTTCGTAGAGCTCCTGCTGCACCTCAGGATCGGCAATCGGAATATTGCGGATCAGCTTGGCCCACACATTGGTGGGATTATTCATGCCCAAGAGCCGCGAGAAGGTGCCCGGCTTGATGTGGTTCGCGAGGATTTGGCCGTGCATCGGCGTGGCGACCGTCATCACTTTGGGGAAGAGGGTGGGCCGGGCGTGGGCCGCCATAATCGCCACCATGCCGCCTAAGCCATGGCCGACCAAGTTGGCCATGGGCATGCCCATCTTCTCCACGAAGCTGATGAGCATCTCCACATAGCCATCAACCGTGAACTGGCTGCCCCGCCGGTCACTCTCGCCAAAGCCCCAAAAATCGAGCGCATAGGCACGATGACGCTCCGAGGCGAGATCCATCGTGGAGACCCAATAGCGCCACGACCCCAGCCAACTGTGGAGGAAGATGATGGGCTGGCCCCGTCCAAAGATTTCGTAGTGTACCAGCCGGTTGTCAAGATGAATGGCGCTCACGCGGCTTCCCCCTCGGCATCATCGCGCTCGACCCGCTGAAGCGGCAGGATAAAGCTAAACGTACTTCCTTTGCCCTGTTCGCTCTGCACCCACATCTCGCCGCCGTGTTGCTCGACGATCTGTTTGGCAATGGCGAGCCCTAATCCTGTGCCGCCTGCAATATCGCGCAATGGGTTGTCGGCCCGGTAGAAGGGGCGGAACAACTTCTTACGCTGTTCGGCGGTCATTCCTACGCCATTATCCTCGACTTCGACCTGGAGCATGTTGCCCGGGTTGATAAAGGCCCGCACATGAATGTTACCACCTTCGAAGGTGTATTTTACCGCATTTGAGAAGAGATTGACCAAAACTTGATTAATGCGCCGCTGATCGGCCATCACGAGTGGCAGATCCGTGGGAACATCAAGGCTCACATGCATCTGCTTGCGCTCCGCCTCCAGACGCAGGGTCTGCGCCACTTCGTTGATCAGCACCGGAATTTCAAGCGGCGCGATCACCAACTTCTTCTTCGAGTCGGGGCGCGAGAATTCGAGAATGTCTTCGATCAGGTCGCGCAAGCGGTTGGTGTTGTTCTTGATGATTTGCAAGTAGCTGATCTGATCCGGCGTAAGCCCCTTGCCCCCGCCGAGCAAAAGCACATCCACGTAGCCCTTCACCGAGGTGAGCGGCGTGCGCAGTTCGTGGCTCACGTCGGAGATGAACTGGCGCTTGGCGTGATCGGCCTCGATCTCGCGGGTGATGTCGCGCAGTACCGCCACATTGCCATAGCTCTGGCCATACGACCCCGCCACCGGCGCGAGGTTGATCGCAATCACTTGGGCCGGTTCTTCAAGATCGATGTGGGTCGTGTAGATCTGCTGGTTCTGACGCACTTCACGCAACCCGTTGGCCAGCCCTTCGTAGATCGCATGGTAGCGCCGCGCCGCCTCAGCATCGCTGCCCAAGGTGTCAAGAATGCTCAAGGGCTGCCCGACCACCGTCTCGGCGGTGATTTCGAGTACCTGCTCGGCGGCGGGGTTGAAGAGCGTAATCTGCTGGTTGGGATCCAGCACAATCACCCCCTCACTAACCGAACGTAGCACTGCTGCACTCTTGGAACTCTCTTCGCGCTGCTCTTCCAGCAGAGTGGCATTGTTGCCTGCAAGGTCATTGATGTAGCTGTAGAGCTGCGCATTGGCCACGGCAGTCGCCACCACGCTGGCAATCGTGCCCAACAGGTTCATCTGCGAGTCGCTGAAGTAGCCGGGCGTGGTACTCGAGAGCACCAAAACCCCCAGCGCCGCATCGGTTGTCTTGAGCGGCACGGCTGCCACCGAGCGCACCTCATCGGCCCGTCCCGGCGACTGGATCCAGCGCTGATCCGCAAGCACATCGTGAATATTCACCGGCTCTTGGCGCTCCATCACCCAACCGGCCAAGCCCTCGCCATTGCCAAAGATCATAGGGATGTTGGCTGCCCGCGCTTGGCCGCGCCCATCGAGCACCGCCCGGCAGAAGAGCGCACCCTGCTCGGTGTCGCGTAGCATAATCGAGCCACGCCCCACCGCGAGGTTGTCGGAGATCAACTCAAGCGCTTGGCGCAGAATGACGCCCAGATCGAGCTGTGTCGTCAGCTCCATCGTAATCGCGTGTACCGCCTCTAGGCGCTCCTTTTCCTGCGAGAGTTGCTGGTTGGCGTGTTCCACTTCGGCGGTGCGCTCACTGACTCGTCGCTCGAGGTCGGCAGCCAAATTGGTAAGTTGATCGAAGAGGCGCGCATTCTGCGTGGCCTGCGAAGCCTGATTGGCCAGGGTGAAGACCACCTCGACCACTTCGTCATCGTAGATGCCCAAGGCCGACGCGCCAACAGCGAGGATGCCCACAATTTCGTTGTCTACCAAGAGCGGTGCGCCGACCCACGCACGGCTCTGCCAGCCGAGGGTCAAGAGGGGCGCGAAGGCACTCGAATCCTGGGTATCTTCCACCAACACCGGGCGTCGCGTCGCCGCCATCGCCCGGAAGAGGGGCTGTTGCTCCAGCGTAAAGGTGGCGGCGAGCAGCGGCGCGTGGCTGAGGCCGCGCGCCTCGGTGATGCGAAAATCGCCCGTCTCCGCATTGCGCAACAGCACAGCGGCACTATCGTAGCTCACCACGCGGGCCAACTGATCCAGAATCAGCGTCTGAATTTCGCCGAGCGCCAGTGTCGAGGTGAAGGATTGGGCCACGTCACGCAGCGTATCGGCGGTGCGACGGCGCTGCTGCTCCAACTCGAAGAGTTGGGCGCTCTTCAACGCTTGGCCCGCCTGGTTGGCCAAAATCAGCCCCAACGAAATTTGGTGTTCGCTCCAATCGTAGGGCTGGCGCTGGCCCACCCACAACACGCCCATATGCTCGTCGTGCGAGCCAATCACCAAGCCGAGGACGCTGCGCATGCCCAGTTGGAGCGCATCGGGATACGCCTCGTCGAGCGCCTGCAGATCGCTGAGCGCAATCGGCTGACCTGTCGCCAAGAGACGCTGGGTCATTTCATCAAGGCGCACATTGATCTGCACATCCTCGCGGAACGTAGCATGATCAATGAGTACTTGGCGCACCGGATGGCCGCGGCTGTTGAAGCGGATCACCACGCCCAGTTCGGCCCCCAGCAGACGCAGCGCCGCATCGGCTACCAGTTGCTGCGTCTCGTCCATGTTCAGGCTACTCGAAAGATTCTGAGTCACCTCGAAGAGCGTCGTCATCTCGGTGGCGCGCTGGCGCGCTTCGCTGAAGAGACGCGCATTGTTGAGCGCTACCGCCGCTTGGTTAGACGCCGTCGTCAGAAAACGCAGATCATTGGCATCGAAGGCGCGCTGTTCGTAGCTCTGGATGTTGATCACGCCCAGCACCCGCCCGCCAAAGATGATCGGCGCCACCAGAAAGGACTCTTCGATGATTCCTTCTTCGGTATGCTGCCCCAGATCCATTTCGAGGCCCATCTGCCGCCCCTCTTCGGCGCTGCGCAGCAGCAGCGGTTGGGCCGTGCGAATCACCCAGCCATTCACGCCATGCTGTAGCGGCCCGGCGCTGAGTTCAACGGGCCGCCCACGATCATAGGCCACCGGGAAGCTGAGGGTGTTGCGCTGATCGTCGTAGATGCCGATCAGCGAGGTGCTCACATCAATCACTTCGCCAATGCCCCGGTGCAACTGCTCTAAGAGTTCCTGGATGTCGAGCGTCGCATTGACCGCCGTGCTGATCGTGCTAATCGTCGAGAGTTCATGAATGCGCTGTTCGCGCTCTTCAAAGAGGCGCGCCGTCTGTAACGCCGTCCCCGCCTGATCCGCTAAGCCCGAAAGCAGTTCCTGCTCATCAAGCGTAAATTCGCGGCGGTAACTGGTCATCACACTGAGTACGCCCAGCACCTGCCCACGGTAGATCACCGGCACCCCCATAAACGAAACCAGGTTGTTGTCGCGCTGGTAGTTGGGGTAGAGCGAACGGCCAGAGGAGTTGACATCCACAATAATCAGGGGGTTGCCTGTCGCCGCTACTTGGCCGGTCAGCCCTTGGCCGACGGGAACGCGCATACGCGACTGGCGCTCGGCGGTGATGCCATCAAGTGCCGCAGGCACCAACATCTGCTCGGCGGTAATCGTCCAGAGCGCCACGGTGGAGACATTCAGCCGCCGACTGACCAACTCCATCAACTTATTGAGCACCTCGTCGGGGCGCAGCAGCGACGAGAGGATGCTCGAGGCGTTGAGCAGCGTCGAGAGTGCGCCGACCTTCTGTTCCAGCGCCCGGGCGCTCGACGCGGCGGCGGCGGAAGCCTTGGCGCGTCCAATCGCCGTACTCGTCTGGTTGGCAATCGTCTGGCACAACTCAATCGCTTGGGCGCTAAATTCACCCTCGCGCCCCACAAAATCGAGGCCGACCGCGCCAATTACCACCTCATTGGCCACCAAGGGAACCAACGCAATTGAGCGTACATCAAGTTCGCGGAAGGTCGCATGGGAAAAGGCGAGCAGCGGGTGGTTTTGCGCATCAGCGATCACCAACGGCGCCCGCCACTCGTCTAGCCAAGCCACCGCCGGATTCTCACGAATGGGAATAACCAGATCTTGCAATATGCCGCTCGTGCGGTATTCCGCTACCGCCGGCGCAACACCCGCCGCACGGTTGTAGATCACGAGGCGCGCCTGATCCACGCCAGAGGCTTCAGCCATCGCGTCAACCACAATCTGGTAGATGCGCACCACGTCGGTCGCGGCGCTGGCCTGTACCGAGACGCGGTTGAGCAGATTGAACTGCTCCACCTGCTGCTGCGCCTGTTCCAGCAGACGCGCATTCTGCACCCCCAGCGCCAACTGGTTGGCCACCGTGGTCATAAAGGCCAATTCGCGCTCGCCATACATGGCAGGCGTATAGCTCATTACCGCAACCAGCCCCACCACATGGTTATCACCAATCATCAGCGGCACACCCAGCCAAGCCGCTGAGGGCTGGCCTGTGCCAAACGGGGTGACAGTAAAGCCAAATTCTGCCGCCTCTTCAGGAAGGCGGGCAAAATGGAGCGGGTGGCGCGTGCTGATAATGTATTCCAGCATGCCATCAGCACGCGGTGCTTCCGGTACGTCACTAAAGGCTTGCAGTTCGCCATCAACCTCAAGGGTCAGCGTAAAGACTCCGCGATCTTGGTCGTAGATGTAGCCCAAGAAGGAGTCGAGGGTGAGGAAGGCACGCAGTTGCGTGTAGGTCTGTAGCAGCATCTGGCGCGGATCGAGCGTGGAACTGGTAATCTCGCCGATGCGATTGATGACATGCAGTTCAGCCAGACGGCGCTCGCGCTCATCGAAGAGCGTGGCCCGCTCCATCGCAATCGCCAACTGATTGGCCAGCGCCGAGAGGAACTCCTGATCGCGCACCGTAAAGACATTGGGCTTAAAATCTTGGACGCTCAGCACGCCAATCGTCCGCCCTTGGCTTACCAGCGGCACACTCAGCCACGAACGCACCTCCGTCGCTTCGGGGATCTGGGCGGTGAGCAGCGACCTATGGCGCGGCTCGTTGCGCAGATCAGACACCAAGAGCGCCCGTCCGCTCAGAATGATCTCTTCGATCAAACCACCGCGCGCCATCTTCTGCTTGTGCGCTTCAACGAGGCACTTGCCCTCGTGCATCAGCAACTCGAAGCAAATCTCGGCCCTATCGGGATCATGGCTGACGATGTAAAAGATGCTTGGCGTACCGAGGAAGGCCACAATCTCTTGGTAGACGCGCTCAAGCAGGGTGGTCAAATCGGTCGTCGAGACAGCGGCGACCCCCACTTGGAAGAGGGCGGCCATCTGTTCGGCGCGCGCATCGGCATCACGGATGAGCCACGCATTTTCGACTGCCAGCGCCGCCTGATCGGCAAAGAGCTCCAACGGTTCGACGCGGCGCGCCTCGGGCCGTTGGTGATCCAGCGGATCGCCCGCCAGCATCATGCCCAAAAGTTGGCCATCGGTGGCGTAGAGCGGCACACAGAGCCGGTCGCCAGGTTGGGCATCGCCGTTCCCATTAGGCTCTTCGCCCAGCATGTAGTCAAAGAGCGTCGTATCATAAGACGCTTCCAACTCTTGGGCTTCGTTGGCGGGCACAAAGTAGCAGCGCCCCATGCGAAAGCGCGGATCGAGATAACTGGTCGCCAGACGCTCGGCCAGCGGCGTGGCGTTCATCTCTTCCAATGCGCTGCGCGGAATACCCGCTGCCATTGCGGGGCGCAACATGCCGGGGGTGCGCACATCGCTCAGGCAGAAGAGCACGGTGCGATAGTTGGCCGCTTCCAGCGCACTGTACCCCACCTGCTCTAGTAGGCTCTCTAACGAACGATTGGCGCGCAGCGCTTGACCAATCTCGATTACATTGTTGAGAATTGCCGCCCGCGTTTTTTGGACGCGGTAGAGTTGTTCAAGTTCATGGTAGCGTTGCGCATTGCCGATGCCCACCGCCGTTTGATGGGTAAGCGCCCGCAAAAACTCAACCGCATCGTAATCAAAGGCGTGGCTGCGCGCGCCGAGCAGCAGCAGCACCCCATAGACCCCCGCTTGGTAGAAGATGGGCGCAGCCAGGGCCGAGGCCGCATGCACATCATGGGTAACCGTTTGCTCTTCAACACTCAGCGTCTCGCTCAGTTCCGGCTCGCGCTGTTCGAGGGCGCGCCACGCGGTGGCCGCCGCATGCGGCAAATTCATGCCAATCAGCGTCGCCCGTGCCTGCTCATCGAGGCCCACCGCCTCCACGATCACATAGGCGGGCAGGGGCGCTTCCAGACTATTGGCCAAGCTATCTTGGTAGATCGCCGCTGCCTGCTGGCCACCAAGATTATGCAGCGCCACATCGTTATCGCTGGGTTCATGCTCCGTCGCGGCGCGCAGCGCAATCAGCCCACTACTCGCGCCAGTGACGCGCAGTGCCTGTTCCAGCACATAGGCCAAAATCTCTGCTTGGTTGAGCGTAGTGGCCAACTGGCTCGAAACGCGCTGCAGCGCACGCAATTGCTCCAGACGGGCGCGCAGCCCCGTATCGGCTTGAGCGTAGCGGCTGGCATTAGCGAGCGCCTGGGCGGCTGGGCCAGCGACAATATTGAGCATGCGCGCATCATTTTCGCCAAAGCTCTCGGTGCCCGCCGCGAAGAGTTCCAGCGTGCCAATCAACTCCTCGCGCAGGCGCAGCGGCACGCCGAGGTAGGCGCGGGCGACGCCCCCGCCTTCGAGATCAATCGTCGCCAGGCCGCTGATGGTCGCCATGCTGGCCGGTGCCTGGCGCAGATCGTGCATACGCAACATACGCCCCTGCCGCGAGAGCCAACGCGTCAGGCCGGGTGCCGCATCGGCGGCGATCAAGCCGCGCTGGGCCACAATGTAGGGTTCGTGGGCGTGGCTCTCGATCAGGGCGATGCGTGCCCCGCTGTAGCGCGCCAGTGCCTCAACGCCATCCAGGATCGCAGTGAGCGTCTCGTCCAGCGAGAGTTCCGAGGTCAGGTTGCGGCTAATATGCTGCAGCAATTCCAGTTCAGCCGCCCGCTCCTGTTCGGCGACATAGAGTCGTCGGTTGAGAATAGCGGTGGCAACCTGGGCTGCCAGTACTTGGGCCAGATTGCGTTCAGCTTGGGCAATCGGGCGGCGGGCGCGGGCATAGCCCACTGCCAGCAGGCCAATTGTTTCTTCCTTGACGCGCAGCGGCACCACGAGGGCGCTACGGCAGCCATTGGCAACGAGATGTTCCGCCAACGGATGCTGGGGGGCAAGCAGATCCGCCTCGCTGATCAGCAGCGGATTATGCTGCTCCACCTCAGCCAAGAGCGCCGCCGCACCACTAAGCAGATTGAGCGTCCGTCCTCCCTGGGTACGCCCCGGTTCACTGTAGGTACTCACCGTGCGCAGCGCATCGGGGCTACTCGGATCGAGCAACTTAACGGCGCAATAATCAGCCGCCAGCGCTAGGGCAATATTCTCCGTCGCCCGAGCGAGCATGCTCTCCAACTGCGAATTACTAGTAATCTCTTGGCTATTCTCATAGAGCACAAACAGTTCGCGGGCACGCTGCTGCTGTTGGCTAAAGAGCCGCCCATTGCGCACCAGCAGCGCCATCTGGGTGGCGAAGGTATTGGCCATACGTTGCAGGCGCATAGTCGGTTCGGTGGCGTCACCGCTAAAGACCAGCGCAACGACCCCCGCCAGTTCGCCTTGGCTGCGCAGCGGCAACGCCAGCGCACAGCGTGGCGTACTCGGGCGCTCGGCCTGGCGGCGACGCGACTGGCCGGGAACCAACGTGCCGATCTGCGGCCCATTCTTTGCCGCCTGCACAATCAGGGACTCTTGGGCAGGGAAGGTAAAATCACCTTCGCCGGCTGCCAGCAGGCTCAGGCCACCTTCACCCTCTTCGCGATGGGTATAGATTGCGGCAACGGCAACACCAAGCAGCGGCGCAGCGCGGGTAAGCACCGCCTGAATCAGCGTGCGCGTTTCGAGGATCCCAATCAGTTCCAAATTGGAACTAACCAAATGGTAGATCTGAGCGACGAGGTGGGCTTCGGTCTGACGCTGGCGATGGAGCAAAAGCAGCGCCATCTGCGCCGTGAGGGCGGTGGCAAAGGCGGCATCAAGGCTCGCGGCCCCACCGCCACCAAGCGCCAGCCGGCCCAACAACACCCCATCGGCCCGCAGTTCCAGCGGGGCCGGATCGTGGCAGGGTTGTGCTCCCCATGTCGAGGCCGCAACCGCCTGATCCTCCTCAAACAACTCAAGGCATCCGCTAGGTAGCGGAACATGACGGGCGATTAGCGCGGCCAGTTGGCGTACCAATTCGCCAGCATCCGCCAACGCACCTTCAGTCTGTGCGCACTGGGCAAGTTGGGCCAATAATTCCCAACTCGTCGTAGATGTGGGGGCAGTCGTCATATCCATAAGCCGGGCGTGCTGCTCCTGCGTGCGATGACCAGAGATGGATTAGAGCGTGCGCTGTATCTGGATACAAGCGCTACCGTAAATATAAACGTCCCACATGTCTATTTCTGGTAGCGCCGCTCCCCGCTAGGGTCTGGAAGACGGGATAGCGGGGCGAAGCCCCGCTATACATTCTCAAGCTCTAGCGGTTTCGGCCAAAGACCACCGCACTCTTCTTGCCCTGCTCGCGCGCCTCTTGCAGCGCCCGTTGGCGCGTCTCCTCCGTGGTCTCACTCAGTTCACGAATATCGTAGAATGGCCCATCCTGGCTTGTCACCACCCCCACCGAGAGCGTCATCAGCGGAACCTGACGGGTCTCCCCCGTGTCATCGGCGACTTCGATATAGCCCTGTTTGCGATGACGAAAATTATAGTGCAAGCCGATCTCATCGTCAAAGCGGGTAATCAGGCGCTCAATCACTGTCTTGATGCGTTCAGGGCTGGAGGTGACCACAAAATCGGGGCCGACCACCATATGGCCAACAAAGTCGTCGTTGGCACCAAGCTCATTTACCGCCTCATTGAGCAACAGGGCAGTAAATTTCAACACATCTTCGCCCACCACCGAGCCATAGCTCTGCGTAAAGGTCTCGAAGCCATTGATATGGATCAGCGCCATCGCCCAACCCTGGGCGGTGAGCAAGACGCGCAGGTGGTCGCCAATCAGATCGGCGGTGGGCAGATTAGTCACCGGATGGAGTTGATTCTTGCGCCGCGCCTCATCAAGTTGGTTCTTGACAATCGTATGTACCTCTTCAATGTCGAAGGGCTTCACGATATAGTACTGCGCCTGAACCTCACCAAGGCCAACCAGCCGGTCGCGCCGCTCACCACGGGCGGTGAGGAAGATGATGGGGATGTGGCGGGTACGCGGGCTAGCCCGCAGGGCGCGCCCAATGTCGTAGCCCTCCATATCGGGCAGATTGACATCAAGCAGCGCCAGATTGGGCGGCGTCTTACTACAAATCTCAAGGGCGTGGGAACCGCGCATCGCGGTAAAGACCTCGTAGCCTTGCGAGGTGAAGTAGATCTTAAGCAGGCTTGAGATGTCAGGCTGGTCTTCAACGACCAGAATACGCTCTTTACTCACCGGTCTCTCCTCCTCGCACTTGCAGCGACGCCGACGACGGGGCGTTCATGGTGATTACGGCCAACTTCTTGGGGGGGCGTTTCGGTGGGTTGACGCCAAGATGATGCCGCGTCCGTGCTGCCAGGTTCGCTAAGGGGGGGGGCAGGTGGCGCGGATGGGGTAGAATCGCGTGACGCAACCGGATCATGGTAGACATTGGGCCAGTGGTAGATAATGCGCCGCGGCTCGCCGGTCGTCACATCAACATCGTTCGGATCATGACCAGGCACCGTGGCGCGGATGAGATTCATGTCGTTGTCAAAGATTATAACAGCATTTGACTCAATCATGCGCCCCGGATAGACGACGAAACCACTGCCAATCTTGACATTGTGGCCCACCGCCGAACCGAGCACGGGCAGGTTCACCCCCGTCAACTGGCCCTGATGCATCAGTTTGATCTGCTCGCCCTGGAGGTTAAAATCGGTGAAGCAGTTATTGGCCCCAATAAAGGTGTTGCGCCCCACGACGGTGAGTTGCAGCGTGGAGTTCTGGGCAACCATACTATTCTCCATGAGCGTGGTCATGAAGAGCGCCCCATTGAATGGTATGAAACAGCGGTCGCTCACCACACTGAGCATCACTTGGCTGCCCTGCATCACATTGACATTATTGCCAATGATGCTATTGGCAATCACCACCCCCGTGCCGATGTAGACATTATCGCCAATCGTCGTCGGGCCATGAATGACCGCCGAGGGATCAATCGAACAATTCTTGCCAATCTTGACCAGCGAACGCGAGGCGAGGAAGTGGTTGCGCCACATCTCCTCAAAGGGATTCAACTTCTCCCAGATCGCCCCCAGCGAAAAGGCCAACTTGCCGGGGAAGACACGCCAATCCTCTTTGTCCCAGCGCATAATGTTACGCAGCCGGGCGCGGCTCATGCGCACATCCTGTTCGGCAGCATACGAGAAGACGCCCATCAGGATGTTGGCCATAAAGACATGCAGCCAACTCTCGATGGAGAGAAAGGCGCGCTGCGGAATCTGGTAGGTCAAGTCGCCCTTATTGGCCATGTAGCTCGGGATATGGTAGTAGCCCATTTCATGGCTCAGGGTATCAATGAGCAAGGGCATCGGCTGCGCCTCAGGGCCGTTGGGAAAGTAGTAGAGATCGGCCAAATAGATTGCGCCCTGGCGTTCAACCCCATCTTCCAAATAGGTCACATCATCATGGCGTACAATCCCCGCGCAGAGTTGCAGAGCGTGGCGCTCAATACTCGCATCACCACGCACCGTGTCGGTACTCGCACGGAAGGCGATGCGACAGGCGCGTTTACTCGCCCGGGCAGCCTGAATGAAGCTATCAATCAGGGCCGCATTGAAGAAGAGATTGTCGCGATGAACGAGCAACTCATCAGCGCTACGGGGCAACTCACTCAGGTCGTCAACCTCGGTACCACCCTTGCAGTAGCTCTTGAGCAGATCGCGCTGCAACAGCCACAACGGCTTATTGAGCAGACGCAACTCACGAGCGGGCTCGGCAAAGGGTGCAATATGGGTCTGCTCACGAAGAATAATCCGCTCCACCGCCGGCCCCTTTCTGTGATGCGGACACACGGGCCTCCATGTACGGCCCTTCTCTAGTACTAACGATACTATATACTGTAGCGCCAAGCGATGACAAGGATAAGAGATTACAGCTTTATTACGGGCAACGAAAGAACAGAAGAACCGAGGAACAGGAGAACAGAGCGTCTTCGCGTCTCCGCGTCTCCGCGTCTCCGCGTCTCCGCGTCTTCGCGTCTCCGCGTCTTCGCGTCTCCGCGTCTTCGCGTCTCCGCGTCTCCGCGTCTCCGCGTCTTCGCATCTCCGCGTCTCCGCGTCTCCGCGTCTTCGCGTCTTCGCATCTCCATTTAACCCATTGTACACGACCCTCATTACGAGCGCCAACACTGCTACACTGTGCCGTAAGATAGGACGCATGGCATATTGTGTGCCAGTGGGTTATGCCGTTAAACTGCCTGTTGTAGCGTTTGGGTCTCGCTTGACCCAAATGCAGCACAACGGGTCGCTCGCGTAATCCCCCCCCCCCACGCAAGCGGCCTTATGCCCAGGGCCATCGTGGAGATCCCCCCTTCCACGATGGCCCTGGGTTTTTGCTGACCTTTTGTTGCCCATTGACGGTCATGCCTATTTGCAAAAACAGCGCAAACGTATTGCGGGGGTGTGGGGGAGGCAAAGCCTCCTCCGCAGCAAAAAATGGTATTACCCCAAACGTGCCGCCGCCGCCGTATCGAGCATCCAGGTAATCTGGGCGTTAGGCGGGCGTATGAGTTGAGTCGGATTGTGCTGGGGATCGCCGAGGCCGTGCAGCGCCGTGTGAACCTTGGGTGCTTTGTCGCTGCCTGCTACTAAAAAGATAGTTTCGCGGGCCAAGTTGAGCGTATGAGCGGTAAGCGTGACACGCTGCGGAGGTGGTTTAGGTGCATGTTCAACGAAGGCTACGAGCTGCGTGGGGGGGGCGCTCAGTTGCGGAAAGGTGGGAAAGAGGGAGGCGGTATGGCCGTCCGCTCCCATTCCCAGCAACACGAGATCCAATCTTTCGTTATGTAAACTCAAAAGCACTTCAAGCTGATCTTGGTAGCGCACCGCCGCTTGGGGGCCATCATAGTAAGTAGCAACCGGAAAGACCTGTGCCGACGGAATGGGCACATGATCCAGCAACGTCTGCCGCGTCAGTGTATAGTTGCTCGCCGGATCGGTAAAGGATACGAGGCGCTCATCCGCCCAGACGATACTCAAGGCGTGCCAGGGTATTTGGCTGCGCAACGGCTCGGTGGTGAGATAACGAAAGACGCCGGGCGGCAGCGTACCACCCGAAAGGGCAACCAGCGCACGCCCACGCCGACTAACCGCCTGCGTAAGAACCCCAGCCATACGTTCGGCAGCAGTAATCTGTAGGGCTTCGATGGAGGAGGCGATGATGATGGCGGGATGCATATAAAAACCATGAAGGGGAGACGTTCGGGGAGGGCATAGTCCTCCCCGAAAATTCCCCGCCCAATCCCGAAGTTCCAGAAACAGTAGCTAAAAGACCATAGCTATTGTCCAACCTCGCGGTAGCGTAAAATCTGATCGTTGCGCACCACATCGGTAAGATACTGACCACGATGATCATAGATCCGCCCAGTCAGTGTAATCTTGCCCACCAAGCGATGACGAATATCCACAATCGTCTCACCATCATCACCAACCCACCAACCCGTCGCTTGACCATGACGATTGAGAATACAGCCAGTCTCTTCTACACTGGCACCTTGTAGATCAGGCTTATGATGATACATCTTGTTGATCCTCCATCGGTGGGGTTTAGATCTACGCGCCCCAAGAGTCTCTGAAGAGGAGGTATGGAGGAACCAAGTCCCTCCACGCCTCCCCTACATAGCATCCCCCATTATACACCCATTGGTGGGGGTTTGGGAGCAGGAGCCCCGAAAAAACTCCTCATGCAGTAATGCGCAGCACCATCATGCCCACCCAGATTGCCGCAATACTAACCAGAATGGCAATGATAACGAGGAGGGCGACAACGCCCATCAGGCAGCCATTGCTTATCTGAAAGCCAGCGGGGTTACTTGCGGCAGGCGTTGCGCCCGCCGGCGCATCGACACCTACCACAGGGCGCAACGGCGTAGCCGCGAGGGGAAACGCCGGCGGAGGCGGGCCTGCGGAAGATGCGGGAGGCGAGGAGGTGAGAGGCGAGGAGGTGAGAGGCGAGGAGGCGGGAGGCGAGGAGGTGAGAGGCGAGGAGGTGAGAGGCGAGGAGGTGAGAGACGGGGAGGCGGG
>RSAS01000397.1 GCA_003934145.1 Candidatus Viridilinea halotolerans
GCCTCCCGCGTCTCGCCTCCCGCCTCCCGCCTCCCGCCTCCCGCCTCTCGCCTCTCGCCCTCCCCAAACAACATCATGCTCGAACCCGGCACCCTCATTCAGCAGCGTTACCAGATTGTCCGCCTGATTGGGCGCGGCGGGATGGGCGCGGTCTATGAGGCGTTGGATCGGCGTTTGCGTAATACGGTGGCACTCAAGCAGATGTTGGGTGAGGCGACCGAGAACGCGGAGGCGTTTGAACGCGAGGCGCAGATTTTGGCTGCGTTGCGCCATCCCGCATTGCCGAAGGTGATTGACTATTTTCGTGATGGCAATGGGCGCTTTTTGGTGATGGAGTTTTTTGGTGGCGCTGATCTTGCGGCCCTGCAGGCGCGTCACGGCGGGCCGTTTCCGCCGAACGATGTGCTTACTTGGGCGCTGCAGTTGCTCGATGCGCTCGATTATCTCCATACGCGCCATCCGCCGGTGCTGCACCGTGATATTAAGCCGCAAAATATTAAGTTGACCCCCGAAGGTCAGGTGGTGCTGCTCGATTTTGGTTTGGCTAAAGGCTACGACACCGGTAGTCCGGCTAGTTTCTTTGGCTATACGTTGCAGTATGCGCCGCTGGAGCAGATTGAGGGCAGTGGTACCGAGCCGCGTTCCGACATTTATGCGTTGTGCGCGACGCTCTTTCATTTATTGACCGACCATCCGCCGCCGAGTGCGCCCAATCGCGCCGATGCGCTGCTGATGGGCCGCGCTGATCCGCTGCGTCCGCCCCACGAGTTGCGCCCCGAGGTGCCCCCGGCGCTGAGTACCACCATTGTGTTGGGCATGGCCCTACAGCGCACGGCGCGCCTCGCTTCGGCCTCATTGATGCGGGCGACGCTTATTGCCCCGCCCGCCGTCGCCGCGTCGGCGCAGAATGACGCGACAGTGATTGCCACGCCATCCCTGTTGCCCCTCGCGGCAGCCAGTAGCCGTGCGCCCGTTGAGCGCCCAATTAGCGTTGGGTGGGAACAGGTCTGTAGCGCCGCACGTGCCCAGGCCGAGCCGGTGGTGCGCGAGTTGAGTGGCACCCCGCGCCGCCTTGGGCCCTATTTGGCCGATCTCTATGTGCCGCGCAGCGACGCGGAGGCGGAGTTGGCCGCGTTTCTGACGGGCAGCGCCGGGGCGTTGCTGCTGCTTGGCGATGCGGGGACGGGCAAGACCTGCTTGCTCGCACGGTGGGCGGCGCGGCTGCGTGACAGTGGCGATGCGGTACTCTTCTACCGCTGCGGTGGCTCGCTTGGCCCCGAGATTGACCGCGAACTGGCGCGCGATCTGGGGCGTGAAGCGCCCGATCTGCTTGTCCACGATCTCAGCCAGATCGCCCGCCTCGCTGAAGCGGCGCGCCGCCGTTTGGTGATCATCTTCGATGCGCTCAACGAATATCGCGGCGGGGCGCATGCCGGCCCCGCCGATCTCTTGCGCCAACTCGACGCCTTGGCCGGGCGCGTCAGTGGCCCGTGGCTGCGCATTGTCGCCAGTTGCAGCACGGCAGCCTGGGGCCAGTTGGAGCGCGCCGGCGCAACGCGCCTCTTTTGGAGCGTCTACCACCAGGCCGACGATGGGACGCCCTACCTCACGCTTGGCCCCTTTAGTGCGCGTGATCTGGCTGAGGCCTACCCGCGCTACCGCACGTTCTTTCAGTTGCAGACCGGCTTCGAGCGGCTGCCGCCGGCCCTCCGCGAACGCTTGCGCGTCCCGCTGATGCTGCGCCTTGTCGCCGAGAGCTACCGTAATGGCCCGTTGGTACTGGCCGGTCAGGGCTTGAGCCTGGGGCTCTTTCGGCGCTTCTACGACGAGCGCGTGCGCCAACGCCGCGAGCATCTTTTTATCGAAGAATTGGCGGCGGAATTTTTGCGCCGTGGCCAAATGAGTGCGCCGTTGCGTGAATTGGCGCGCAATCCGCTGCTGCGCGATGAACTGCTCAGCGACGAATCCGATTCGACCTACATGCGCCTGCTTGATGCCGGTATTTTGACGGAACTGAGCGGCGATCTCTTCAGTGGCGAACTGGTCGGTTTTGCCTACAACGAACTGGGTGCCTACGTACTGGCGCGTCACCTGCTGCGCGCCCCGGGGGGCAACCGTGGGTTGCCCGCAGTGATCAGCGACCTCAGGGCGCAGGCGCGTAGCTTTGCGCCCGCCTTCGAGATTGCGCGCACGATCCTGCTGATCACCCGCCGCCCCGAAACGCTGGCCGAACTCGCCGCTTCTGCCGACGTTGAGCTGCGCGAGTTGGTGGCGCGCTGCTTGGTGGATCTCCACGCCGACGAGCCGGAAGTGGCGCTTGAGTTGATCAAGGAACTCTGTCAGCGCCAGCGCGACGAAGTGCGCCGCACCGCGCTCAAGGCCGCCTACTACCTGGGCGCTCCGGCGCGCGATGTCTTTCTCTGGGCGGCGCGGCGCAGCGAACCGGCCCTGCGCCACGTCGTGCGCGATACGCTCTACATGATCTGGCGCACCAACCCGAATTTTACCTATGGCCTGCTGCGCGATCTCGTGGACAGCGTTGGGCCGACGGCGCTGCGCGATCTGCGCAACGTCCTCGAACTCTTCTTTGAACTCTCGGTGGTGATCTACATCAACCACCCCGAACGCGCCGACGTGCGCGATACCACCGTCGAACTCTACTACGAATTGGCGCGCCAGCGTCTGCACCTCGACCTGATCAACACCGGCGTCTTTGGCAAAACCATCGAAGATCTCATCTTCCAAGCGGTGGCCAGCGCCTTCTCGCAGCCCATTCTCGACACCATGCTGATGGCCGAAGTGGTGCCGGTGGAGCAGTTCTTTGCGGTACCCATGAGCGAACGGGCGATTCTGATGCGCGTCGCGCCGCTCTTCGACCCCGCAACGCCGCTCGCGCCCTACCAGGGCGCGTTGGAGAGCATGCTGCGCTCCGACAATCTCTTCTTCAACCTTGTGGCCAGTACGCAGGTGGCCATTCACGCCGCCGCCGACCTCGCGCAGACCGCGCCGATCCTTCAGAATCTCTTTGAGCGCCTGCCGGCGGAAGGGCGCATCTGGCTGCTGATCAGCTTCGCGGTGCTGCTGCCCAACACCCCCGCCGCATGGACGCCCTTGGTCGAGCAGCTTACCGAGCGCATGTTTGCCGAACATCCGGCGCTCGTCTACGGCGAAACGCCCAGCATCCTACAGCGCATCTCCGATCTGTTGCTACTGCCCTTGGGCTTGGCCTACGGTAAACTGGGGCAGACCATGCCGCTCATCGAGTTGATGCTACAGGATGGGCTCTTGCGCAACGATCAGCGCCTCGTTGATCGCGTTGTTGCTGGACTGGGCGCGGTGGGCTTCTACTACCCCGATCCGGTGTTGAGCCTGCTCGAGCGCGTAATCAACGTAGAGGAGCAAGCGCTACCAACGAGCCTCGTGACGACCTTGGCCACCATTCGCACCCTGCACCTCGACGCCGTAGACGCCTTTATGGCGCGCCACAACCTCAGCGCCGACCTCCAGCGCCACATCGCCGCCACCACCGACACCGAACTGGTACGGCGCTACATCTACTGGCTCGGTCTCTACAACCAAGTGGTTCACTCCTGCCTCTACTACCCCAAAATGCGCCGCCAGATGGCCATGGCCGCCATGGAGATGCTGGTGCGCGCCAAAGGTTCCCAGGAATTCATTGGCGTCTACACCGCCAACGTCTTCCGCATGCTGCGCGAAGCGGGCTTTCGCCTGAGCGCATGGACGCAAGCGTGAGGCGGTGAGGCGAGGCGGTGAGGACGCGGGGAGCGGAGAGGCGGGGCATCAAGTTACACTCGTCCGGTGGGGTTTCGGGCTTGCCCTGAGCCTCGTCGAAGGGGCATGGCCCCCGCAAAACACCCATCCGGCGGGGGTGCGGGGGCCATGCCCCATGCGTTTCAAATAAGACCTCACAGGTCTGCTCTTCTGCACTGGAACGCCATCAGCAAAGACCTGTGAGGTCTATGCTCTCCCTTATTCGAAAGGTATTGGGGCATGGCCCCCGCAAACCTCCCCCCACGGGGGCGCGGGGGCATGGCCCCGTACGTTTCAAATAAGACCTCACAGGTCTGCTCTTCTGCACTGGAACGCCATCAG
>RSAS01000324.1 GCA_003934145.1 Candidatus Viridilinea halotolerans
GCGTTGCAACGCGGTTCCAGAAGGGGACGCACACGTTTTCTGTCCGCCCATGAACGCCGCACGGGGATGGTTGCGGTGGCTGCGCCCCCGCGCCCCCGCCGCACGGGGGTGGTTGCGGTGGCTGCGCCCCCGCGCCCCCGCCGCACGGGGGGCAAAGCCCTCGTATCAAGGTGCGCCCTCCGGCGGGAGCGCGGGGGAGGCGTAGCCTCCCCCGCAACCCTTCATGTTGTTCGGTTGTGGCGGCGAAGCCGCCACAACCGAACAACATGAGGGGTTACGCAACCACTCCACTATGCCGCAAGACATCCCGATCTTGCCAGCAAAGCCAGTGACAGTGTACAATTGACTACTACGATCGGCAAATCGGCGTCAAACGAGGCGTGCGGTGAGCCTAGGTTTCTATGGAACAAATACTCATTATTGACGATAGCGAGCAGATTACGAGTCTTTTGGCCGACTATGTGCTGCCAGAGTTGGGCTATAGCCCGTTGGTTGCCCACACCGGACGTCAGGGGTTGCAACGGCTCCGTTCGGGTTTGCCCGATCTTATTCTGCTCGACCTCCAACTTCCCGACATTAGCGGCCTTGATCTGTTGCGCCTGATAGCTCAAGAGGGCTATGATGTGCCAGTCATTCTGATGACGGCCCATGGCTCGGAAGGGATTGCGGTTGAAGCCTTTCGCCTGGGGGCGCGCAACTATCTGATTAAGCCCTTCTCGGATACTGAGGCGCGGGCGGTGATCGATCAGGCGCTGCGCGAACGGCGCTTACGCCGCGATAAAGAGCGCCTCACTGCGTCGTTGCAGCAACGTGTCCAGGAATTAACGGTACTCTACCGCATCGGCAAGTCGGTTACGGGGCTGATGGGGCAAGAGAAGTTGCTGGAACGCATCGTCGAGGCGGGGGTCTATATTACCCAAGCCGAAGAGGGCTTTCTGCTGCTGCACGATGCCCAGCAGCACGAGCTCTACCTGCGCGCCGCGAAGAATCTTGGCGAGCAACGCGCCCAGAGCCTGCGCTTGCCCGTGGACGATTCGCTGGCCGGGCAGGTAGTGCGCACCGGTAAACCGGTGCGTCTCGACCAGGTGCGTTCGGGCGTGGCGCTCAAGGTGAAGACGGGCTTTTTGGTGCGGGCGTTGCTTCAGGTGCCGTTGGTGCTTGGCGATCAGGTGATTGGCGTGCTGGCGGTAGATAATCGCCAGTCGGATCGCCCGTTTACGGAAAATGATCAGTACTTGCTTGCCGCGCTGGCCGACTATGCGGCGATTGCGATTGAAAATGCGCGCCTGTATGACCAAGTGAAGCTTTCAGAGCAACGCTACCGTGATCTCTTTGCTAATGCTTACGATCTCATTTTTGCGCTTGATGTTGAATTGCGCATCACCAGCATCAATAAGGTTGGCCCCCAAATCACTGGCTACAGCTTGGAACAATTGCTCGGTCAGCCGCTGCGTTTTTTTGCCTCTGCAAATTCTTGGCAGCACGTCGAGCCACCGCTGCGCGAGTTGCTTGCCGGGCGGAGTGTGCAGCCCTTTGAATTGGAGCTGGAGCGCCAAGATCAAGAGTTGATCTATTTGGAGGTCTCGGCCCAGATAATGAATAATGGATCGGGATTCAAGGGTGTTCACTGCATTGCGCGTAACTTGACCGAGCGTCGTCGCCTTGAACAGAAGCTGATTCAGTCGGAAAAGCTCTCGGCGATTGGCCAATTGGTGGCGGGAGTGGCCCACGAACTGAACAATCCCCTCACGAGCGTCAGTGGCTATGCTCAGTTGATGCTGCGCGATAAGGGCTTGAGTACCGATGCGCGCCAAGATGTGGAACAGATCCATACCCAGGCTGAGCGCGCTGCGAAAATCGTCCAGAATTTGCTCATTTTTGCGCGTGAACATGAACCCGAACGGAGCATGGTTGCGCTCAATGAGGTCTTGCGTAGCGCCCTGGCGTTGCAAAACTATCAACTCAAAGTAGATAATATTAAAGTTGTCCTTGAACTTGATCCTGATTTACCCAATACAAGCGCCGATCCGCATCAACTCCAACAGGTCTTCCTGAATCTGATTACCAATGCGCGCCATGCCATGGCCGAACGGGGCGGGCCAGGCGTGTTGACACTGCGAACGACGCTGCGTAACGATGCGCAGGGTGAGGCGATTATTACGGTCGAGTTTCAAGACACAGGCATTGGTATTCCTGAAAAAGACTTAAAAAAGATTTTCAATCCCTTTTATACCACGAAGCCGGTGGGCCAAGGCACCGGCCTGGGGCTTTCGATCTGTTTTGGGATCATTGAAGAGCACGAAGGTCACATTTGGGCTGAAAGCCAGTTGGGGGTAGGCACTAAGGTGCTCATCGCGATGCCGGTGCGCATCGTGGTACCGAGCGATAGTGTGAGCCAGAGCGCCGCATCGCCCCGCGAGGCGCAGCAGGTGCAACTCAACGTGCTGGTGGTAGACGACGAAGAGCCAGTCGTGCGCCTGATGGCCCGTCTGCTGCGCGATCTTGGCCACCGCTCCACCTTAGTAACCAGCGGTGATGCGGCGCTTGACGTGCTGGGGCGAGAGATTTTTGATCTGATTCTCTGTGATGTAAAAATGCCTGGTTTGAACGGCTTTGATCTGACCGAGGCGATTCGTGAGCGTTCGCCTGATTTGGCCAAGCGGGTAATCTTTATCACTGGCGATACGCTCAGCCCAGTTACGCATGCTGCGCTTGAGCAGAGCGGCAATCTTTACCTGCCCAAGCCCTTTGCAATCGAGCAACTCGAAGAGGCAATCCAACGTCTCGTGCGTCGCCGTTCGCTTGGCGGAACGCCGGATTGAGGGGGATGTTGTTATGTGGGGGCCATGCCCCCACGCCCCCGCCGAAGCCTCCATTTTATGGTATGGTAATAGAGACTTTCTTTTGACTGCATCCTGCAACGGTTACGATGTCCATCTGTGATACTAGGAAACTACGTGGATAGTCTTACCGCACAGGCGGTGGCCGCCATCGCCGACGATAGTGTTTCGGGCGCGGTTGAAATTGCCGAGCAGAGTGCGCAACTTTTGCTCAGGGTGGCTCATGCCAACCCGACGCTGTCTCCGGCTCTACTCCGCGATCAGTTGCTCGCGGTGGGATGGGATCTCATTCGGGCGCACCCTACGATGGCTCCGCTTGTCAATCTGATCAATGGAATGTTGTGGAAGCTGGATGCCGCCTACGAGCGCAACGTCAATGCTCACTACGCGGTAAGTGAGGCAATTGGCGAATTCAAACGCCGTCTGCGCGTCCACGAGGCGGCCATCGCCGAGACAGCGCTGCGCCTTATACCCGAAGATGGCCAGATTCTGACGACGGGGCGCAGCACGACGGTGCGCGCCGCGTTGCGTCACGCCCTGCGCGCCGGGCGCCGCTTTCGTGTCGTTTGTGCCGAAGGTCGCCCCGCCTGTGAAGGGCGCAGTATGGCCACCGAATTGGCGACAGCAGGCATTCCCGTGACGGTGGTGATTGATGCGTTGGCGATTAGCCTCGCCAATAGCGCACAACTCGTCCTCGTCGGGGCTGATCACCTTGGCAGCCACGGTCTTGTCAATAAAGTGGGCACTTACGGCTTGGCGCTCGCCGCAGGGGCCGTGCGCGTTCCGATCTATGCGCTCTGCGGCAGCGAGAAGTTTCTGCCACCCGGCTACATGCCCCCGGCGCAGGCCCACTGGCCCGCCGAACAGGTCTGGCCCGATGCACCAGCCAACATCGCTATTACCAACCTCTACTTCGATACAACGCCGCTGGATGCTCTGGCAGGCATCGTCACTGAACAGGGCATCCAACCCACCGAAGGGATTGAGGCTTGGCTCGCGGCCACCCATCTGCATCCGGCGTTACACAGTGTGTAATAACACACTACGCTTTCCGGCGGGGGCTCATGGGCGGATAGAACATCAACTCTAGGTGCCCCGGATAGGCGATTGGGATGCCCCGGAAGGCCCTCACCCCCCTACCCCCTTCGGCAAGCTCAGGGCAAGCCTCTCCCGCACGCGGGAGAGGGGGCGAAGATGTCGAGATTCTTGGCGCTCCAATGATGCAACCTAAAACCCCGGTTGATCC
>RSAS01000028.1:0-4153 GCA_003934145.1 Candidatus Viridilinea halotolerans
CAGGTCTTTGCTGATGGCGTTCCAGTGCAGAAGAGCAGACCTGTGAGGTCTTATATGCCCCCGAACCCCCGTCGGCATGCCGCATGGGGCATGGCCCTGCAAAACCGCCAGCGGGGAGGATGCGGAGGGCGTAGACCTCCGCATCCTCCCCGCTCAACGCAACCAGCGCTGGTTCAATTCGCCAAAAAAGCCCTCCTCGCGCAACGTCACCAGCGCCCGGTTCACTTCCGCCTCGAGCTGGAAGGCGGCGCGCGGAAAGGCCAGCGCAAAGGGCTCGCTGGTGAGTGCAGCGGCAATGCGCAGACTGGCATCGTTTTGCACCGCGCTCAGCGCACTCACATGGTCGGTGATAGCGGCATCGAGTTGGCCGTTACGGAGGGCATCTAGCGCCGCAGCGGGGGTAGCGTAGCGGGAGGTCAGGCGAAACGTGCTACCGGCAGCCAACATCCGGCGGGCATGCGTGTCGGCGCTGCTGCCCAGCGCTACGCCGACGTGGGCCGCAGCGAGCTGTTCAGGGCCACGGATCGTAGAGGTACTTGGCACCACCAGCACCTCACCGGCATCGAAGTAGAACTGCGAGAAACGGGCGCGGTAGCCCTGTTCGGGGGCGTAGGGCAGCGCGGAGGCGATCATATCGGCGCGCCCACTCGTCAGACTGTCGTAGAGCGCATCAAAACCGGTAGGAACAAAGACGATGGCAACACCAAGACGCTCGCCGAGCGCATGGGCCAACGCAATGTCATAGCCCACCAACCGTTCGCCCTCCTGATCGGCAAAGGGGCGAAAGCCCACATCCACCGCCACACGCAGCGTCCCCCGTTCGCGCACACCGGCCCAGACAGGGTCAAGTGCCACGCCGCCACGTGCGCTACTGCTGGCCCACGCGAGCCAAGCGTAGATCAGAAGTATGGCCAGCGCAGCCAGATCGAGCACCCGCTGGCGGTTGGGGTTATGCCAGTTCAAATTGCAGATTATCGAATCACGTATACGCGATTGCGTATTGTGCCATAATTTTTACGAACAGCGGCGCAAGCTCCCCAAATAGACGCCAGCGGCAATGAGCAGCATCGGCAACCAGACCATGCCCGCGCCGAGGAAGATGGGCAGGCTGCTCAGAGCTTCAAGCATGCCTACCGCAAAGAGAATCACTGCCGGAATGACTGGCCAGATGCTCTGGCGCTGAAACATCGTGCGCCCCAAGCCAAAGATGCTCAGGAAGCCCAAAGCCAAGCCCCAGAGTACGGCGGTATCGCCGGCGAGCGGTTCCAAGGTAACACCAAGACTCAAGCCGGTGAGAATGCTAGCCGGAATGATCAGCCCGTAGATCTGCCGCCAGAAGCCAAAGAAGAAGAAGACTGCGCCAATCGTGAAGAGCACCATGCCATCACCCAGGTTGAGCGTGGCGTTAAAGAGTTGCCCAACGAGCATGAGCGCTCCTAAGCCGACGAGGAACAGTCCTGTGCGCGGCGAGCGTAGTGCTTGCGACGCAGCCGGTCGCCCCAACTGCTGTGTCTCCATTCCCGCCGAAGAGCGCTCGGCCCAACGGGCGCGTTCGGTGTCTTGTTCGGTATAGTGGTTGCTCATGTTTTCCTCCAAGCAAGGGTACGCGAGAACCCCATGCTCCAATATCTTTCAAATAAGGACGAGCTTAGACCTCACAGGTCTTTAATGAAGGCATCCCAATGCGGCAGGGCAGACCTGTGAGGTCTTATTTGAAACGTATTGCCCCATGCTCCCGCTCGCGCCCTCCTGATGCTATGACGCAGCGCAATTGGGCTGGGTTGCATTGAGATGTGGTTAAGGTGCAGATCAAACGCTCCGTGCAGCGCGTCCTCGCGTCCTCGCCTCACGTCGTGCCGCCATAGGCCGAGCCTTCGGTCACGCGCATAAAGACATCTTCCAGATCATTGATCTGGCCCGCGAAGTGGGTGACGGCGATGCCGCCCTGGATCAGGTGTGCCAAGAGTTGGCTGGCGGCGCGGTCGTCGCCGTCAAAATCAACCACGAGTTGGGGCGGCGCGTCGTCGGGGAGCGAGCGCACCTCGAGCACATGGGGTTGCGTGCTGAGCAGTGCCATGGCGACGGCGTGGGCTTCAGCCATGGTCTGGTCTTCGGCGGGGAGCAGGTGCAATTCGAAGCTACGATGGGGCTGCAACGAGCGCAGGATGCTCGCGACATCGCCCGAAGCGAGGAGGTTACCGCCTTCGATGATGCCAATGTGGGTACACATCTCGGCCAGTTCGGTCAAAATGTGTGAACTGATCATAATCGTCTTGCCCATGCTACGCAGCTCCTTCAGCAACTCGCGTAGCTCCACGCGGGCACGCGGATCGAGGCCACTTGCCGGCTCATCAAGAATCAGCAGCGCCGGGTCGTGCAACATGGTACGCGCCAAGCTCAGGCGCTGCTTCATCCCCCGCGAGAGGCCCATCACATCGGCATCTTTTTTGTGGCCCAGATCCACGAGCGCCAAAAGATCGCCAATGAGTCGTGCGCGACGTTCGGGCGCAACTTGGTAGGCACCAGCAAAAAATTCAAGATATTCATAGGCGGTCATGTTATCGTAGACACCAAAAAAGTCGGGCATAAAGCCCACCTGACGGCGCACAGCGGCCCGTTCTTTCAAGACCGAGTGGCCTGCCACAAACGCTTCGCCCTGCGTCGGCCTGAGCAACGTCGTCAGGATGCGCATCGTCGTCGTCTTACCCGCGCCATTCGGCCCAATAAAGCCATAGACCGCCCCTGGGGGTATCTCTAGATCAAGTTGGTTGAGCGCCACCATGCCACCATAGCTGTGGCAAAGGCCTTTGGTTGCTACGATTGCTGTCATTGTTTGTGCCTCACGGCGCTATGGGCGGGGGAGGATTCTTTGGGGGCTTCGCCCCCGCGCCCCCGTCGCACGGGGATGTTTGCGGGGGCTTCGCCCCCAAGCCCCCGTCGGACGGGGGGGATTCGCCGGGGGCCAAGCCCCCAAGCCCTCGCCGCATGGCGGGATTCTTTGGGGGCTTCGCCCCCGCGCCCCCGTCGCACGGGGATGTTTGCGGGGACTTGGCCCCCGCGCCCCCGTCGTACGGGTGGTTTTGCGGGGGCCATGCCCCCGCGCCCCCGTCGTACGGGTGATTCTGCGGGGGCGCAGCCCCCGCGCCTCCGTCGTACGGGTGGTTTTGCGGGGGCCAAGCCCCCGCGCCCCCGTCGGACGGGGATGTTTGCGGGGGCTTAGCCCCCAAGCCCCCGTCGCACGGGGATGTTTGCGGGGGCTTCGCCCCCAAGCCCCCGTCGGACGGGGGGGATTCGCCGGGGGCCAAGCCCCCAAGCCCTCGCCGCATGGCGGGATTCTTTGGGGGCTTCGCCCCCGCGCCCCCGTCGCACGGGGATGTTTGCGGGGACTTGGCCCCCGCGCCCCCGTCGTACGGGGGCTTACACTCAAGTCAACCCCAGCCGCAACACGAGATCGCCGTAGCGCAACTCGCGCGGGTCGTTGGTGGCAATCACCGTGATGCCGTGTTGGCGCTGGGCCGTAATCACCGCGTCAACGACGGCGCTACCACGTTCATCAAGGGTCACCGTTGGCTCGTCGAGCAGGAGCACTGGCGGCTCATGCAAAAGGGCATAGGCGTAACGGAGACGCTGGGCCATACCCGACGAATAGGCCGCTAGGCGGTCATCGCTGCGCCCGGCTAGGCCCACGCGCGCTAGCAGCGCGTGCAACTCATCGTCGCTACGCTGGATGCGGCGCACCGCTGCAAAGAAGCGCAGATTCTCTAACGCACTCAGTTCACGGTAGAGCATCAGATCGGGTGCCACCCAGCCAATGAGTCCGAGGGCCTCACGCGGGCTGTAGCTTTGCTCGGCCAATGCATAGTCAATTTTGCCAGCATCGGGACGCTGCAAGCCGGCTAACAGGCGCAGAAAAGTACTCTTGCCGCTACCATTCGCCCCACTCACCACCAACGTCTCGCCCTGATGCAGTTCGAGCGCAATCTCGGCAAAGACGCAGCGCGCCCCGTAGTTTGCCGCCAACCCTTCAATGTGCAGTGTTAGTGCCATAGCCTGATTGTACCAAGTTGTTGGGTGTTGGCGGCTGCGCCGCCAACACCCAACAACAGCGATCTTTGGGGGCCTGCGGCCCCTGGCCCCCCATCGGGCGGGGGGA
>RSAS01000028.1:4253-5859 GCA_003934145.1 Candidatus Viridilinea halotolerans
TTCTTCGGGGGCGAAGCCCCCGAACCCCCATCGGGCGGGGGGATTCTTCGGGGGCGAAGCCCCCGAACCCCCGCCTGCGGCCCCTGGCCCCCCATCGGGCGGGGGGATTCTTCGGGGGCGAAGCCCCCGAACCCCCATCGGGCGGGGGGATTCTTCGGGGGCCAAGCCCCCGAACCTCCGACGTTGGCTGTGTCACCACAACGGAACAACTAAGGCTACTCGTTGGCAAAGAGTCGCTCCAGCGTCGCACGGCTCATCAGTAGGTAGAGTTCGTGTAGATCCATTGTGGTCTCGGCGGGCGAAGGGCCGTAGCGCCGCAACATGGTTGAAGCAACGGCGGGGGCGACGATGTGGGGGGTGATCTGCTCTAGTTCGGGGCCAAGCTCATCGAAACAGGCCATCTGCTCCTCTAGGGTTGGTACACGCCCCACGCCATCATCGCTATGCGCATCATCGCCCGCCGTGTCGGCGCGACGCGCCCGCAAGGCCTGGATGATGCGCTCTTTGCCCCGCCCGCGTAGCGCAAAGGCCAAGAAGGGATCGCGGTCAAAGTATTCGCCCAGTTGGTAGTAGACCGCTGCCGCATGTTTGCACGGCGTAGCAAAGTCGGGGCAGGTGCAGGAGGTCTGAAGCTCATAGAGGCTCTGTGGGAAGAGCGAGACCCCAACGCTAGAGAAGATCTGCTCGATCTCGCGCGGCATCTCGCCCGCCAAGAGGCGCGCCGTGAAAATGGCCTGCGCCGCCAACGCATCAATCGCCCGCTCCCACTGGGCATTGCTGAGGGGGATGACCGCGATGGTCACTTTGTAGGGCAGAGAGCGCGAACCCTGCACGCGGCCCACAATCGCGCCTTCATGCGCCTCAAGGCTCAAGACCGATCCGCCACGGGCGTAGATGCGCCCGCGGTTGAGGCGACTGCCAAGGCCAAAGCTCTCCAGTACATCAATCCAGCGTTGCGCCCACCAAGATTCGCCGAATTCTCCGGGTTGACTATGGAATCCAAGTTCATCGCTCGTGCTGCGCGGGCGATAGGTAGGCCGGGGGCGCGCGCGCAGCCCTGTGCGCAACTCAAACTCTTCGCTTTCAGGGGCATGCTCGAACTGTTGGTTTGGCTGGGGTAGACGACTACGCGGGCGCCGTCGCGAGCGCCGCGTGCGCCGGTAGCCCCGTTCCTCGCCTGGCTCATCATAGGCATTACCCTGCTCGTCGGGCAGCGGGGCGTCGTCATACACACGGGTGTCGTCGTTGTAACGCGAGCGCCCGCTGTGCGGCGCGTAGCGCGTCCGTCCCGCATACGGCTCGGTGCTATCGTCGCCCGTTGCACTGCCCGGGGCATTGGCGGGATCATCCGCACGGCGTGAATCGTAACGCGACCCGTAGCGCGAACGGCGCGCGTAGCCATCATCGGGACGGGTTGGGCCATCCGGCGCATCGCCTTCGCGCCGCGCCGCATCCTCTGGCGCACCGTAACGCGACCCGTAGCGCGAACGGCGCGTGTAGCCATCATCGGGACGGGTTGGGCCATCCGGCGCATCCTCTGGCGCACCGTAGCGCGACCCGTAGCGCGAACGGCGCGTGTAGCCATCATCGGGACGGGTTGGGCCAT
>RSAS01000028.1:5959-19915 GCA_003934145.1 Candidatus Viridilinea halotolerans
CCATCCGGCGCATCCTCTGGCGCACCGTAACGCGACCCGTAGCGCGAACGGCGCGCGTAGCCATTGTCGGGGCGGGTTGCATCCGCCACTGCGCCTTCACGCGTCCCCGCGTCTTCGCGCCCCCGCATCCCGACGTCCCCGCGTCCCCGCGTCCCCGCGTCCCCGCGTCCCCGCGTCCTCGCCTCTTCGCCGCCCCGTATCTCCGCCGCATCCGGCGCATAGCTGCGGTAGCCCTCCGGATCGCGGGGCGCCTGCTCAGCACCATTGCTTTCATTCGCCGCGTAGCGCCCACGACGCGCCCGGCGCGGGTAGCCCTCATCGGGCGTGTAGCTGCGGTAGGTCTCTGGATCATGCGCAGGCGAGCGCTGCGGCCCGCCCTCCGTGGGCAGCACATCGTTGCGGCCACGCGTTTGGTTCGGCCCTGCAGTCGCGGCGCGCCCTGCGCCCTGCGCCTGCTCCGTGGATGCAGCGTCAAGGCTCGCTTGCTCTTCCGGGCTGCGCCGTCGCCGCCGCGAACGGCGTGTGCGCCGCCGCCGTGGGGCATCCTCGCCATCCTCCGCGCCCGGCTCGCTCAGATCCTCGCCCGTTGTGCTGGGCGAAACCAGTTGCGTCGCTGCGGCTGGCGCTGCATCCGCCGCCGTGCGGCGCGGACGCCGCCCCCGCGGCGGAAGCCGCTGCGCATCGTTATCAGGCTCTGGCTCTGCATCAGACGACGCAGCAAGCGCAATCGCAATCGCTTCTTCGTACAGTGACAGATCATCATCATCATCGAAGGCCTCGTAACGAGACCGTGAACGCCGTCGTGGTCGTCCCATATTATTCACTAATCTCCTCGTGTCGGAGGGCAACAAGGTCGCGCAACTGGGCCGTACTCAGTTCGGTGAGCCAATGTTCACCGGCGCCAAGCACTTGGGCTGCCAGGGCGCGTTTGCCCTCAATCATGGCATCAATCTTTTCTTCCAGCGTGCCCCCGCAAACAAATTTATGTACCTGAACATTGCGCGTTTGTCCGATGCGGAAGGCGCGGTCGGTCGCTTGGTCTTCCACCGCCGGATTCCACCAGCGGTCAAAGTGAAAGACGTGGCTCGCGTGGGTCAAATTAAGGCCAACCCCTCCCGCCTTCAGCGAAAGAATAAAGAAGGGTGGCCCCTCGCTGGCCTGAAAGCGGCGCACCAGGTTGTCGCGGTCACGGGCGGGCGTACCGCCGTGCAGAAAGAGCGGCTCGCTGCGCAGATGTTCGCTCAGGTGCTGCTGCAGCAACCCGCCCATTTCGGTAAACTGCGTAAAAATCAGCGCCCGATCATTGGCGGCCAACAACTCTTCCAGCATCTCTGTCAGACGATCCAGCTTGCCCGAACGATTCGGCAACGCCGAGTGATCTTTCAGAAAATGGGCGGGATGGTTACAGATCTGCTTCAGGCGGGTGAGCATAGCCAAGACCAAGCCGCGGCGGCGCAGTTCTTCGCCCGCCTCATCCGCTACGGCAATCTGTTCCAGCGCATCGCGCACCGCCGCCTCATAGAGCGTCGCCTGCTCTTGGGTCAGCGGCACAAAGACCTTCATCTCAATCTTTTCGGGCAGATCGCTAATAATCGTCGGATCGCTCTTGAGGCGGCGCAGAATGAAGGGGCCGGTCAGGCGGCGCAACCGTTCAGCGGCCTCATTATCGCCGGCGCGCTCAATCGGGCGGGCGTAGGTGCGGCGGAAATCGGTTTCACCGCCCAAGTAGCCCGGGTTGAGAAAGGCCATAATGCTCCACAGTTCACTCAAGCGATTCTCGACCGGCGTGCCGGTGAGTGCAATGCGCGCCGTTGAACGCAAGGCCCGCGCCGCCTGGGCTTGGCGCGTATCGCTATTCTTGATATTCTGCGCCTCATCAAGAATTGCCAAGCGCCAATCCAGCGCCGTCAGGCTCTCGCGGTCGCGTGCCAGCAACTTGTAACTGGTGATCACCACATCCTGATGCGCCGCCGCCGTCGCCACCTGATCGCCGCGCGCCCGTTCGGTACCCTGGTGGACAAGCACGCGCAGCGTGGGCGCAAAGCGTGCCAGTTCGCGTTGCCAATTGCCCGTCACCGAAGTGGGGCAGACAATGAGGCTAGGGCCACCTTTGGGCGCGGTGGCCTTTTCGTGCAGCAGCAGCGCAATCGCCTGAATACTCTTGCCCAAGCCCATATCATCAGCAAGACAAGCGCCAAGGCCGTAGTGGCGCATAAAATGGAGCCACGAGAAGCCACGGCGCTGGTAGGGGCGCAGCTCGCCACGCAACGCCGCAGGTTGCGCCAACTCCTCCAACTGATGTGCCTCGCGCAGGTTGCGCAGCATATCGCCCAACGCCCCCTCGGCCTCGATGCCGCCAAACGTGACCCCGCCGGGCAGCGGCTCACTCGCCCCACTAAGGCCCATGCGCAGCGCGTCAGCCACACTCATCTCGCCGCCCTGATCGAAGAGCGTCATGGCCTGACGCGCCTGTTGCGGATCAAGCACAATCCACTCGCCGCGCACCTGCACCAACGGCTGCTTCAGCGCCACCAACGCCTCAAACTCCTCGCGCGAAATGGGGTGGTCGCCGAGACTCAGCTCCCAGCGGAAGTTGACCATCTGCGCAAAACTGACTCCAGCCCGCCCCTTGCGCGCCCGTGGGCGCACGACATCTTCGGTGCGGGCGCGCGCCTTCAGCCGTCCGGCGTCGCCCCACCAATCCGGCGCTAGGACACCAAAACCGCTCTGTTCCAGCAGCGGGGCCGCGTCTTTAAGGAAGACAAACGCCTGCGCCAGCGTCAACTCAGCCTGTTCGGGCGTCTTGCTATGGAGACTATCTTCAATCTGGGGCACCAAACGGGCAGCAAAGACCAACGCCCGCAACAGGCGCTCCTGGGGTTGGGTAAAATGGCGATCCTGGTAATAAAAGGTCTGCCCGCGTTCGCGCCAGAGCTGCGCGGCGGGCACCACCAGCGTCGGATCGTCCACCGCCTGAATGAGATAGCTCAGCCCCCACATGCCCCCGGCATCGGCGGGCGGCTCCAAGCGAAAAGCGATACGAAAGATCTCATCGCCAGCGATATGTTCGGGGCCGCTCCACTCCTCCCAGGTCTGAAAGAGCTCTTCAGCGGTGCGGCCCTGAAGCTGAACCAGGGAATCATCGCCAACGAGCGCCGTCATCCATGCCCCACCGGGCGTCTGGGGTTCCTGCTGCCAACCCGCCAAACGCGCAACCATCGTGGTATCAGCCGCCGCGAGATCGCGCACCAGCGCATCAGCCGCCGCCGCGAGGAAATGGTCGAGCAGCGCACGCGGGGCCAGGGCATCCTCGACATGGGGCACCACCGCACGACAGAGCGCGGGCATCGTGCGGCTCAGCGCAGCGATGCGGGTAGCGGTCGCCGGAACGGGACGGGGCCGCCACGCGGCATAGAGGCGCGGGCCATCGCGTTCGAGGGCGGGCAGCAACTGCTGGCCGGCCACCAACTCCGCGACCAGCAGCGCCGCCACGCGCCAAAAGCGCAGATCGGCCCCACTATCGGGGCGTTGGCCCAACTGGAGCAACAACTCCAGCGCCTGACCCGCATCCAGCAGCAGGCCCCGCACGCGCCACGAAGCCAAAAAGGGTGTCCCCTCCGCTGGTTCCACCCCTGCTTGGCGCATTTCACGCAACGGCACAGGCGCATAACCCACCGAAGGCAACCAGACAAAACGATCACGCTGTAGCAGCGATTCCTCAGCGAAGGTCATTCCAGCGAGGCGCTCTTGCAAGAGCGGCAGCGGCAATTGGCAAGGATGCGGATAGGTGCGCGAACGCCGACTACGCCACGTCGTGCGCGTCCGATGCTCGCCCCAAAAAAAGAAGCGACGCTCGAAGGCGAGCCAGGTGCCGTGAAAAATGTCAATCATTACGGCCTTTTGAAAAGAAATTAGGAGAGCAGAAGAGAGAAGATAGCGCAAAGCCCAAACCCACCCTGCGCCATGGTTCAATCCAGTTTGGCAGCTTGCCGTGTTCGTAGTGCCGAATCTAACCAACATCCCGTGAAATCGCGGGGTGTGACCAAAATGTGTAGGTAGGGGGTGCGGGGGAACCTGGTTCCCCCGCATTTCCCTCTGTCCGGCGGGGTTGTAGGGCACCGCCCTACAGATTCCAGTCATACCCAAATCGCGGGTAGCCCGTGGCGCGTAGAGGCACGGCACCGCCGTGCCTCTACCGTTGGTTGCACGACTGACAATCTGGCATGGTTGTTTTTTGAAGCATGCACGCGACCAGACGCGCCTTGTCAACCTGTTGGCAATAGGTTGCCTTTGCAGAGTGCTGGCGCTTGGACGGGGACGTAAGCCCCATGCGCATGAACGTGGGCCTCTGGCGAGCCTGCCCGTGGGGGTTCAGGCTTGCCCTGAGCCTAGTCGAAGGGGCTTGGCCCCCGAAACAATCCCCCCCTTCCGGCGGGGTTGTAGGGGCCGCATGCCCCTTACGTTCATGCGCATGGGCTATAAGCCCCCATACGCAACAAGCTAGGCCCACAATCCGCGCCCGCAGTAGGCGCTTAAGCGCCGTTCACAGGCCACAAACGGCGCTAAAACGCCCACTACAAGCGGGTTTTGAGTGATACCAAGCTCAATCTGGCGCGTATGGCACATAGCCCTCGCCCTCGCCGTTGCAACGGCCAAAGGGCGCGACATCTTTCCACGCAGCAGAGCAACAAACCTACGTTTAGCTAGACGAAAGCTGGCCCAGCATGAGCTAACTCAGCGCCAATGAGGCACAGCCATGCGCAACGGTAGCGCACATCCACAGTAGCGACACTGCTACGCGGTGTACGCAGAGCGCGGCCCACCCAACCGATCATCGTTCAGGCGCACTGAAGTGTGTGCAGAGCGACCCGACACGGCTCGACACACAGCGCACTAGAGAAGCGCGGTGGCATACCACTCACACCGCGGCCCCTTGCGCCACCTCAACCAAGGCGGGCGGGGCATCAAAAACCGCAACGGCTCGCGACGCTACTTTTTTCTCTCTGCGCGAACATTGCAAATCCATTATACTACATATTTCTGTTTTTTGTGTGACGTAGAGCTACGTCAACTAGGATGGCAGACGGTAAAGTGGTTACGAACCCTCCCTTATGCTATGATAACGCTTGCTCTGGAATGTTATGGAGCTTACACGTATGTCTTCTCGCCCAGCGCAGCCTTGGTTTTTCGATCCCCTCCTTTGGCTGACAATGGCGATCATTGGCGGCATGCTCATGCTGCTCAGCCTTGCGCGCTACTGGGGCTATAACGCCTTGATGCTCGACCTGGGCAATATGAGCCAGGCGATCTGGAGTGCGACCCACGGGCAGCCGTTGGTTTTTACGCAACCTACGGGTGCCTATAGTCGCCTTGCGGGGCATGTGGAATTCTTCTATTTCCTGCTCGCGCCGCTCTATCTCTTGTGGCCCAATCCGCAGATTCTGCTGATCAGCCAGGCACTCTTGGCGACCGCTGGGGCTATTCCTGCCTACCGTTTGGCCCTGCGCCAACTCGATAGCCGCTTTGCGGCGCGTTGTAGTGCGCTGATCTATCTGCTCTATCCGGTGATGCAGACAGCGGTGCTTTTTGATCTGCATGGCGATACGTTGGCGATGCCGTTGCTGCTCTTTGCGCTTGATGCGCTGGATCGCAAAGATTGGCGGAGTTATGGGCTGTGGCTGGCGCTCGCGCTGAGTTGCAAGGTCTATGTCGCGGCACCTGTAGCGGGTATCGGTGCCTACTTGTGGCTCTGGGGCAGCGAGCGGCGCGTTGGCCTGATCACGCTGTTTGCGGCAGTAGGCTATGGTGGCGTGGTCTTTTTTGGCGTACGTGAGTGGTTTGCGAGCCCCCAGTTAGAGCATTCAGCGGCTACGGCCTATGTGCGCCACTACTACAGCGATCTGCATCTGATCACGGAGTCGCTATTGCCACGGCTGCTGCATGGCATGGTCGTCTTTGGGCCGTTGCTGCTGCTGCTGTGGCGCGGCTGGCGTTGGCTGCTGCCAGCGCTGCCCCTCAGCGCTGCGGTGCTGCTGAGTACGGGGCCAGGGCCATCGTACCACTATGCGGCCCATCACTATGCCCTCGTCGTGCCCTTTTTGGTGATGGCTGTGCTTGATGGCGCGGCGCGCGATCAGGCGCGGGGGCTGCTGACGGGGCAGACGTGGCGCTGGCGGGCGAACCTAGGGCTGAGCACGCTCTTGGTACTCGTGATGGGTAGCCTGATGGTGGATCAACCGCTCAATCCGCGCTTTTGGCAAGCGCCGCCCGGTAATGGCCTCCACCACTGGGCCTATGGCGTTATGCCGCGCGATGCGGTGACCACGCGCTTCCTTGCGCAGCACGTTCCCCCTGATGTGCCCGTCGTCGCCTCGGTCAATTTGGCTACGCGCCTGATTAATCGTGAAACGGTACATATTGTGCGTCATCCCGACAGCAAATATGAAGATCATTTTCTAAAAGTTTTAGATCACGTTGATTATGTGGTGATCAACACGCTGTTTGATTGGCGCACGAACACGACCTATGAGCAGAAGGAACTCGGTTATATGCTGCAAGACGCCTCATTTGGCTTGGTTGCTGCGCGTGATGGCTTGGTGGTTTTTGAACGTGCTGCGCCGCCCGCAACCCATTTGCAGCAAACGGTACGGCTGACGACCACCAACCCCCTGCCCGCAGTGACGCATGCGCTTGGCCCAGCGCAACTGCGTGGCGTGGAATTGCTGCCACTGGAGGGGCGCCGTTTTCGGGCGAGCTTTGTGTGGCAACTGCAAGGCCCACCGCCTGAAGACGATTGGGTCGCCATCAGCCAGCTTGGTGAGCGCAGCGACGCCCGCATCGTGCATCTGCCGACCTATGCCTCGCTACCCATCAGTACATGGCCCAGCGAAACGCTGGTATGGGAGACATTTGAATTTATTGTGCCCGACGATCTCCCCGCTGGAAGCTACCCGTGGCATGTCGCATGGTACCCTACAACCGACCCAGCAACGCCTTTTGTTGATGTCGCCGTCGCCACAGATTTGGTGGTGGCAACCTTGGAGGTGCGTTGAGCCTTCTCAACTTACATATGGGTGTGGCTAAAATCTGTAGGGCTGCGCCCCACACCCCGCCGGACGGGGGGATGGTGCGAGGGAACCAGGTTCCCTCGCGCACCCTTCCTACGCCTTTTGGTCACACCCTCGCCCCTTACGTTAATGCGTATGGGCAAGCGTCCCCAAACAGAATTACTTGGCCCATAGGCGCGCCACGAGGCGTTGGCCCACCGGCTGTTGCCAGATGACGATCAGGCAGGCGGGCAGGTAAATCAGGGCCAGAATGAAGGGCGCACTCTCCCAAAAACTCAGTGACGATTGGTAAATGTAGCCAAAAGCGAGCCACGAACTGATGGTAAGGAAGAGCATCTGGTTGCGCGTTTGGGGGATCATCCAGAGCAGGAGTTGGTCGTAGAAGAAGCGATGCTGCGGCATAATGCTGAGCAGGAAAAAAATGCGCGCCGGAAGCTGACGCCACCAGCGGGCGGTGAGCAGAAAGAGCGGCCCAAAGATGCTGATGATGGGAATGAACCCGCCGTAGCTGTTGGTCTGCTCAAGCCAGCGCAGAGGCCAGGTGGGCATAAACAGCAGTGAGAGCAACCCCACGCCGATGCAGGCAGCGATGCGCCGGGGAGTCCATGGGATGGCTAAAGCCACCGGAATAGCAAGGGTGGGCTTCGCAAGCAGCATAGGAGCAAAAAAAGGAAAAAAGTAGATCGCCATAAAGATCGGCGACCACTGCATGAAGCGGAAGGCGGCGAAGTAGGCGGGCGAGAGAAAGACGAGCAAACGCCAGTAGTGGCCCTCGCGGATGAGGCCGTAGGCGAGGAGGCCGCTGGTGCCGCCAAAGAGCAGGCTGAGGCCCAAGGTGCTAGGCAGGATTGCCAGCGGCAAAACGAGCACGGCGGCGGTGAGCGGGTAGGGCACGAGTTGGGCCGAGGGCGTGTGGCGGTAGGGATCGCGCTGGGCCAAGAGATCGCGAGCAGCATTGAAGGGCCAGCCGAGATCAGTCAAACGCCCCGCAAAGCTGGGATAGAGCATCTGCGTCAGCAGGCCCATTACCAACCCGATGCTCAGCGCAATGAGCAAGCGACGCGACTGGGGCGTGTGGTGGGCGAAGAGGGGCATGGGGCAACACCTTTCGACGGTGGTGCTATCGGCTATCGGCTGCCCCCAAGCGCCCCCGCCGCACGCCGATCTCGGCCAGCCAAAGCACGAGGGCGAGGGCCAAAAGCCACGGCCAGAGGTGGGTGCGGCTGGCGGTGGCTAGGGGTTGTTCCGGTAGGCTGGGGGTGGTGGCGCTGACGGCGGCTAAACGGGTGCCGCCGGTGGTACTGGCGATGGCCTCGAGTAGCGCTTCGCCCGCTGCCGTGTCGGGGAAGAGGCGGTACTCGGCGGGCGGTAGGTGGACGTAGCCGACCGCTTGCTCTTGGCGCTGGCCGTTGTGGATCATGGCGACCGTGATGTTATAGGCGCCTGCGGTGGTGAGGCTCAGATCCTGGGTGTAGCGCCCGGGCGCGCTTTGGCCCACGGGGAAATTGGTGCTGCTACCGTCGGGCAGCGTGATGCGGGCATCCACCCGCGCCAGATCGAGCGGCTCGCCGCCGGGGCGTAGCGCGTCCACCACGAGGCGCTCGCCGCCGGGACGGGCTTCGATGCGCACCTGCAACGGGCCACTCTCTGGTTCGGGTAGCGCGTAGCGCACCGCCTGCGCCCAGAAACGCTCGAAGCCCTCCCAGGTTGTCCAGGCCTCGGCCCAGGGCGGGCCAAGCGAAGGCGTCCAGGCGACGCTGCGGCCCAGGCCGTATTGCCAGACGGCCAGCAGCGGATCGCCCTCAGGCGCTTGCAACACCACCTCGGCGGTGTCGCGTGCGGTGGTAGCGACATAGCCCGCCAGGACGGGCAGATCGGCGGGAGCGAAGTCGCGCATGATCGGGTGATCGCGCCCCCGTTCAGCGTAGAGGTTGCCTTCGATCAGGCTATCGGCGCGGGCGATTTCGCTCTCAAGCAGGGTCAGGCGCGGAATATCGGCGGCGCGGTCGGTGTAGTAGTAGCGTCCTTCGCCCCAATCGGCCAGTTGTTCGAGCAGCCGCGTGTCGGCGTCGCGGCCAATCGCAATGGTCGAGAGGGTGATCCCATTGGCGCGCGCCGTGTCAATCATGCGCCGGTAGTTGTTCAGATTGGCGGTGAAACTACGCCCGTCGGTGAGCAACACCGCATGGCGTACACCCGTCGGCTGCAGCGCCAACGCAGGCAGCCCTGCATCCAAGGCGCGCTCGATGTCGGTGCCGCCGCCGAGTGGCAGGCGCTCGATGGCGCTCTTGATCGCCGCCATGTTCGCCTCGTCACCCACGTCTTGGAATGAAACCACCCAGTAGGTTCCGGTATCAAAGGCCAAGATGCCGATGCGATCTTCGGCCCGCAGGCTCTCGGTCGAAAGTATTGCCGCCTCTTTGGCCATGTCAAACTTACTCACGCCAAAGGTCGCACTCATGCTGGCCGAACGATCCACAATCAGCAGCAGCGCCACCTGCTCGCGTTGCGGGCGCGGCGGCGGCTCCATGCGCAGCGGCAGAACCTCTTCCAGCGGCGTATCTTTGTAGGCCCCTACGGTATAGGCGTTGCGCCCGCCCGCCACGAGCAACCCCCGCCCTTCACTGCGCACAAACTCGCGCACCGTCGCCATCTGGTCGAGCGTCAATGCCGTCGCGGGCACATCAAGCAGCACGATAGCGTCAAAGTTTACCAAGTTCTCTAGGCGATTGGGCAATTCGCTGGGCACAACGCGGTTGCTCCTGATGCCCTGACGCTCCAGTGCGTCGCCGAGCAGTGCCGCATCGCTAGAGCGCGTAGCGACCAGCAATACCCGTGGCGGAGGGCGCACCTGCACCGTCGTCGCAACCCGATCGTGGCCCAGTTCCACGTTGCTATCCGACACGAACAACTCGGCTTGCAGGCGCAGCACCCCCGGTTCACTGGCGCTATAGTCAACCCTAAACTGCTCCGTTCCCGGCAGAAGTTCAAGCGTCTCATCAGCCAAGAGTTGCGTCCCCACCCAGAGGCGCAGCCGTCCGATCAGCGGCACGGCAGGGCTCCCCGGCGCGACGGCATAGGCGGCGTCAACCACAATCTCGAAGGTCTCACCCACCAGCGCATGCTCCGGGGCTTGCATCCCCGTAAGCGCCACCGTATTGCGCGGTGGCAGCAACACCGGCACGACATCCACGCGCAGACCGGCGGCGGCGGCCTGTTGCGCCTCAAGCAGCGTTGCGTCGGTGGTGGCCTGACCATCGCTCAAGAGCACGGCACGCCCGCCGCCGGGCAGCAGCCCGCGCGCCGCACGCAGCGCCGCCGCCAGATCGCTCCCCGCCGGGTCGGGCATGAGGGCCGGAGGGCCGGCCTCTTCTGGAGCGGGCATCAACGGGCCACTCACCACATCAGCGCCAAAATAGAGGATGTGCGCCGTCGCGCCCGTGGCCTGCGCCAAAGCGAGCGCCTGCTCACGCAGTGTGCGGCGCGTAGCGACATCAAGGCTATCCGACTGATCGACGAGCAGCACCAACGGCCCCTCAGCGGGCGCAGCGGCTCCGCGGCTGACCCAGAGCGGCTGCGCCAGCGCCAGCACGAGCAGCGTCAGCGCCGCAAGGCGCAAACCCAGCCCCGCCGCAGGCACGCGCCCACCGCGCCAGAGCCAGAGCAGCACCATGGCGGGAAGCATGAAGAGCAACCAGAGCAGATGGGGATATTGGAAAAGCATAGGCGGGGAGCAGGGAGCAGGGAGCAGGGAGCAGGGGGATTGGCTCCATAAGCGTGAACTTAAGCCCTTAGACATGGTTTCAGAAAGCGGCTTCTTACGTTACACTCTTGGGATGCGACGGATGGCCCTCACCCCCCGGCCCCCTCTCCCACAACGTGGGAGAGGGGGCCGGGGGGTGAGGGTCAAAGAGCGCATCCTCATGAGGAATCCGTAGGTATCGGTACAAGCCCTCTGTGCATAGGGTTGAACGGTAACGTTGCCACGAACCATGTCTTACAGTTGGAGTGCCGACTTTAGTCGGCATCCCATGGCAATCTACGACTCCAGCCGACTAAAGTCGGCACTCCATCGGATCCCAAACTGTAAAGTAACTATGAACCATGTCTTACAGTCGTAGTGCCGACTTTAGTCGGCATCCCAGCGCATCCGAAGACCTCTGCCGACTAAAGTCGGCACTACCTAGAGCATAGACTGTAAAGTTCCTACGAACCTTGTCTCAGGATGACAAGGCGGCGCGAACCCATAGCGTGACTTTTGCTCTATTGCGATTATAGACTTTTCAGACAGCCTCTAGGGTTTGGCGCATACCTACACCAAAAACGTTGCGCCCTTGCGCCTTTGCGTCAAGCAACCCGTCTTACTTGAAACGTATTGCCCCTAGTGCATCTTTACACCTTTGCGCCTTCACGTCAACCAAAGCAGCAGAATCCACTTCAGCCTACTGCTCTCCCACCAACTCCGCCACCACCTGTTGCAACCGGCGGGCTTCAAAGGGCTTGGCCAGCACCACATCGGCGCCGCGGTCGCGCGCCTCTTCAATGCTGAGTTGTTCGCCCCAGCCGGTGACGAGAATGACCTTGAGGTCTTCGACGAGAATGCGGGCGTGGGTAATCAGATCCCAGCCCGACATGCCGGGCATGCCTAGGTCGGTGCAGAGGATAGAGAAGCGTTGGTCGGCAAGGCGGTGTAGCGCCTCGGCGCCGTTTTGCACGCCAACGATGCGGTGCCCCAAGCGTTCCAGTTGGCGCACCAGCACCTGGCGCACCGCGTCGTCGTCGTCTACAACAAGAATAGTGTGGGCGACCGTCTGCGAGGGCTGGCTCATACGGCTGGCTTCGCGGGGCTGCGCGGAGCGCACCGGCAAGTAGATACGCACACTCGTCCCTTGTTGGGGCGCACTGATTACGTCGATCTGCCCACGATGGCTCTGCACAATGCCAAAGACCATCGTCATGCCCATGCCGGTACCGTCAAGCCCTTTGGTGGTAAAAAAGGGGGTAAAGATGCGCGAGCGCACTTCGGAGCTCATGCCAATGCCATTGTCGCGCACTTCAAGCAGCACCGAGATTTCGCTTAGAGGTGAGCGTTTCGGCTCAATGAGGGCCGTGCGCAGGGTCAGCTCGCCGCCGGTGGCGAGGGCGTCAATTGCATTGAGGATCAAGTTGGTCGCCAGATCGCGCAAGGCCGGGCCATCGCCCGCGATCATGGGCAGATTGGCCATCTCGTGACGGATGGTAATGGTGATCCCGCGACTCTGTGGATAATCGCGCCAGCGCGGGCGGGTGATGGCAAGACTCTCGCTAAGCACCTCGTTCAGATCCACCTCTTCGCTGGGCAGCGCCCGGCTCGTTTGGGCGAAGTTCTGCAAACGACGCACCGTTGCTGCGCCGTCAATCGCTGCCCGCTCGATGACGCGCAGATCGGTGAGCAACTGGTTTGGCAGCTCTTCATTGAGCAGCAGTTGGGTGTGGCCTAAAATACCTGTGAGCAGATTGTTGAAATCGTGGGCCATGCCGCTTGCTAATTCACCCAAGGTGCGCAAACGTTCACTCTGCGTGAGCAACTCGGTACTCCGCCGTAGCTCTGTTTGGCACGCCAGGTACGCCAGCCGCAGCGCCGTCTGCCCGGCCAGCGCCTCCACCAGTTGGGCATCGTAGCGGCTGAAGGCGTCCGTCTGGGTACTTTCAATAATAATAATGCCAAAAATTTGCTCTTCAATCTTGATCGCCACCAGCAATTCCGCTGCCGTCGCGGGCAGTTCGGGCAGGGCGACATAGAGCGTGTCGGTGCGTACATCATTGACCAGCATCGTTTCGCCGGTGCGCGCCACATAACCCGCCAGCCCCACATAGAGGCTGAAGCGTTGCTGGAAGAACCAAGCGTCGGCGCGAGTAAGCACGCCGTAGCCCGTCTTGGCCACCAAATTCTCGCCTTCAACGAGGCCAATCAGCACTTGGTAGTAGCCAAACGTGTGGTGAAGCAGATAGGCCGCTTCGTCGAGCAGCGGCCCTACTTCGTGGAAGCTGTTCAGGCGTGCGCTGAACTGGTGGAGTAGTTGAAATTGACTCGTGCGCATTTGGGCATCAACGTACATGCGCTGGTTATTGCTCGCCGCCGTCCCACTATCCAATGCCAGCGCGACCTGATTGGCAGCAATTTCAACCGCCTGCACTACGGCGGCACGAAACAGCCCCTTGCTGTGCTGCCGCACAAGACTGAGTACCCCCAAAGTCTGCCCGCGCACGCGCAACGGCAGACAGAGCAACGTCGCATCATTGGGCGTTACCAAGGGCAAAAAGCGCGGATCGGCACCGGCTTGCGCAACATGCACCGGCTGGCCATAGAGCGCCACCCAGCCCGCGATACCTTCGCCCAAACGCAACTGACAGTGGTCGAACAGTTCGGGGGCCAGGCCATCAGCTGCTACCATGCGCAAGACCTGCTGCTGAGGATCGAGGAGCATCAGCGAGGCGATCTCGGCACCACTCAGCCTGCGCACTGCATCGAGCATACGGGCAAAGACCTCATCGCGATCGAGTGAGGCGCAGACAAGGTGGCTCAACTCGAGGATGATGCTTGTGGAATCATCTCGTTGCTCACGCTGATCCATATGATGCATTGCTGGTTTCCATCGGCGGGCAACATTCGCCGATTCTGCCAAGTGTGGAGGCGGGCATTTGGCCCTTTTTCACTTTTATTATACCCGATAGACTATTCATAGGTTGCTTTTCTGGCCATGCCTGCGGGGATGGGGATGCTGCGGGGGCCACGCCCCCGCGCCCCCGCCGGGCGGGGGGATGCTGCGGGGGCTACGCCCCCGCACCCCCAGCGGGCGTTTAAGGGCGGACAGAACATTCGCTCGGCAAGTCACGGATAGGTGATTGG
>RSAS01000714.1:0-2667 GCA_003934145.1 Candidatus Viridilinea halotolerans
AAGGAGCGGTTTTTTTCGGGGGAGGCGGCGCCTCCCCCGAACCCCCGCCGCAAGGCTTAGAAGCGAAAGGAATGCATGCTCCGCCTTGTAGACCTAGAGAAACAGTATGCCACCGGCGATAAGGCGCTCAGGGGCGTGAGCCTTGTGGTGCCTGAGGGCCAGGTGATGGCGCTGATTGGGCCGTCCGGGGCGGGTAAGAGTACGCTGATTCGCTGTGTCAACCGGTTGATTGAGCCGAGCGCTGGGCAGATTTGGCTGAAGGAGACGGAGATCACCAGCTTGCGCGGCGGCGGGCTACGGGCGATGCGCCGCCGCATCGGGATGATCTTCCAGGAATATGCGCTGGTTGAACGGCTCACGGTGATGGAGAATGTGCTCTCGGGGCGTTTGGGCTATGTCGGCTTCTGGAAGAGTTGGTTCCGCCGCTTTCCGCAACGTGATGTGGATGCCGCGTTCCACCTGCTGGATCGCGTGGGCCTGAGCGAGTTTGTGGATAAACGCGCCGATGCGCTTTCGGGTGGGCAGCGCCAGCGCGTGGGTATTGCGCGGGCGCTTATTCAAGACCCCGCCCTGCTCTTGGTGGACGAGCCGACGGCCAGCCTTGATCCTAAAACCTCGCGCCAGATTATGCGCCTGATCACCGAACTCGCCCGCGAACAGGGGCTGGCGGTGGTGATCAACATTCATGATGTGCCGCTGGCGCAGATGTTTGCGCAGCGCATCGTTGGTTTGCGGGCGGGCGAGATTGTCTACGACGGCCCGCCCGACGGCCTGACTGACCAGCAGCTCACGCGCATCTACGGCGAGGAGGACTGGAACCAGGGGCGGCAGGATGATGGTGATGGCGATGTGGCAGAATTGACGTTTGAAGCGCCGACGATCCAGGTCACACCGTCATGACGCCCCATGTTCCCGCCGCCACCGGCCAAGTTTGGCGCAAGCCGCCCTTCATCCGCAATCCGTGGCTGCGTTGGGCGCTGATCATTGGGGCGTTGGTCTATTTGGTGTTGGCGCTTAACTCGATCAACATCAACCCCGATCGTATCGCACGCGGCATGCAGCGCGCCACGCGCATCTTCAGCGCCTTTTTGCAACCCGACTTTACCTCGCGCTGGCGCGACATCCAAGCCGGGATTCTCGAAAGCCTCACCATGACCGTCGTCTCCACGGTGGCTGGGGTGATCCTCTCGATTCCGATTGGCTTTGGCGCGGCGCGCAACCTCGCCCCGCTGCCGATCTACCTCTTCTGCCGTGGGATTGTCACCCTGTCGCGCACCTTCCAAGAAGTGATTATCGCCATTGTTTTTGTGGTGATGTTTGGCTTCGGCCCGCTGGCGGGAGTATGCACGCTCACCTTTGCGACGATTGGCTTTTTGGCCAAGCTGCTCGCCGAGGATATAGAAGAGATCGATCCGGCGCAGATGGAGGCGATTCGAGCGACGGGCGCGAGTTTCCCGCAGTTGATCAGCTACGCGATTCTGCCCCAAGTGACGCCGCGCCTCGTCGGGTTGAGCATCTACCGCTTTGATATTAACCTACGCGAATCGGCGATTGTGGGCATTGTCGGCGCTGGCGGCATCGGCTCTACCCTCCAAACCAGTTTTACCCGCTACGACTATGATGTTTCAAGCGCCATTCTGATCATCATTATTATATTGGTCATGATGACCGAGGTGTTTTCGGGGGTGATTCGCAAGAGGTTGCAGTAATGCCCGTTCAGAGCATACAAAATAGCAAAATCTGGCAGCGTTACGACCATGTCACACGCCTGCGCCACTACGCGGGATGGGTGGCTTCGACCATCGTCGTGCTAATCTGCTGGCAATTCATCTCGGGGGCGACGCGCTGGCACTTCGTGCTTGATGCGCCGGAGCAATTGGCATCCTTTGCGGGCCGCATGTTTCCGCCCGAATGGGCCTATATGAGCCAACTCTGGTGGCCTTTGTGGGACACGCTCAACATTGCGACGCTGGGGACACTGTTGGGGCTGATTTTGGCCTTCCCGATCAGCTTTCTGGCGGCGCGCAACACCACGCCCCACTTTTTGATCCGCTCCGTAGCACTGCTGATCATCGTCGTCTCGCGCTCGGTCAACTCACTGATCTGGGCATTGCTGCTGGTGGCCATTTTGGGGCCGGGCCTGCTTGCCGGGATCATTGCGATTGCGCTACGTTCGATTGGCTTTATCGGCAAACTCTTCTACGAATCGATTGAAGAGACCAGCCGCGAGCCGGTGGAGGCGATTGTGGCGACCGGCGCGAGCCCCTTCCAGGTACTTAGCTACAGTATATTGCCCCAAGTCATGCCCAGTTTCGCCGGGGTGAGCATCTTCCGCTGGGACATTAACATCCGCGAAGCAACGGTGATCGGCCTCGTGGGGGCCGGCGGCATCGGTTTGAACCTGAACGCCACGGTGAACGCGCTGCGCTGGGATCAAGCCGGGATGATCTTCATCGTCATCTTTGGGCTGGTGCTGATGAGCGAGGCGGTCTCGGCGCAGGTGCGCAAGGCCATTATTTGAGGTTTTGGTTCGCGTTTGGCGGCTGCGCCGCCAAACGCGAACCAAAGGGGTTTTGCGGGGGAGGCGCAGCCTCCCCCGCGCCCCCGACGCAGCGGCTGCGCCGCCAAACGCGAACCAAAGGGGTTTTGCGGGGGAGGCGCAGCCTC
>RSAS01000714.1:2767-4071 GCA_003934145.1 Candidatus Viridilinea halotolerans
CCCCGCGCCCCCGACGCAGCGGCTGCGCCGCCAAACATCCCCACAGGCGTAGGTGCGCAGAAATTTCACGGATAGGCTACAATACCCTTTGGTAAGGCACAGCCGTGGAATAGAGAACCCATGCCCCCCTTAGACTCGCGCCCCGTCACGACCGAACTTGGCACTGCCGCGCTGCCTGCGGCGGTGCTGGCCAGCATTGAGGCGTGTGCGGCGGCGTGTCGGGCGACGTTGAGCCAACTTGAGGATGAGCGCGAGCGTTTGCGGGCGGTGCTGGATCGGCGCATTAAACCGGCCCCTGACGGCCCGACGCGCCGCCTCTGCGCGGTGGATGGGGCGCATGCGAGCGTGCCCACCGCCGGGGTTGGCTTTGTGGCCCTTGCTGCCGCCGCCGTCGAAGAGGATACGCTCACCGACCAAGAGGTGCTGGTGCGCATGTTGCCGCCGGTTGAGGAACTGGAGAGTATCCTGGGTGGCTTGCGTTCGCTGCTCGAACTGCACTTGCTGGCGCGGCGTATTCGTGCCACCACTAGCGGCCTCTTTGTGCTTGATGGTTCTTTTTACTCGGTACTGCTCGAGATCAACCGGCTGCTGATGCGCTTGGCGCAGGACCACCGTGGGGCGCGTCCGCCCGCGTGGTGGGCCGATTTTCGCCCGTTGATCGAGCAATTTTTCGCCAACGAAGATTGGCGGCTGGTGCTGGAGTGCCGTCGTGTGATCGCCCACTCCAAAGCGGCCACTGCTGCCGACGATGTGCTGGAATATGCGCCGCACCTTTCGGGGACGATCACGGATCGCACGCTCTGGACGAACGTACTCAATCCGGGCGAATATGCGCTGCCGATGCCGCTCATTCGCCGCGACCGTCCGCACCTTTTGACGGGCTACCGCAGCCCCGCTTTGGGCGACTTCGGGGCGATCCGGCGGGCGATTGAGCATGGCTACGGGCAATTTTACGCCATCTACTACCGCCCCGACGCCAGCGGCCCGGCCTACCGCATTGAGCTTCCGGCGGCCCTGATCGCCCGCGAGCCACTGGGGGCGGTGTTGGCCACCTTTCGCAACGCGCTGCGCGTCAACAGCATCCAAGAGCCGCTGCCGCAATTCCTTGCCGATGCCATTTGCCGTCAACTGGGCCATGCGTTGGCTGCCACCGCCGAGGGGGCGCGAACGACCCTACAGGGCGAGTTTGATCTTGCGGTGATCCAACGCTTCCTGGGACCGCATCGCACGCCGCGGAGGTAATACCAAATGGGTGTGACTGGAATCTGTAGGGCGGTGCCCTACAACCCCGCCGGACAGGAGGA
>RSAS01000554.1 GCA_003934145.1 Candidatus Viridilinea halotolerans
TCTCCCTTATTTGAAAGGTATTGGGCCATGCCCCCGAACCCCCGCCGGAAGGCCCGCCAGAGGCTTACGTTCATGCGTATGGGCTTGCGCCCCGCTAGGGGGCTTTAGCGTTGCACCAAGGGCAGGAAGATGGCGTGTTCGCTGCTTAGGGGAGCACTGATAACGCCGGGGAGGTTGGCGGCGATCTGGAGCGGTTGGCTCGCGTCGCGTTCAACGATGAAGTCGAGGGTGGCTTGGCCATCTGCCACGCGGCCACGCCCAAGCGGGGTGCCGTTTTGCATGACGGTGATGATTGCGCCCTCTTGCGGGTAGGCTAGCACCATCTGGTTGGGCGTTTGACTCACAACCCGCGTCTTGGCGGCGAGCGCCGGGGGTGTGTTGGGGTTGGCTGTCCACATTTCCATTGTCGGATCGCCGAAGAGGTGGTACATGTTGAAGTTGTTGCGGATGCTCTCTAGGCCCAGGTTGCCGCCGCCGTCCACCAAGCTGGGTTGATTGACGAAGGCTTGACTGAGCATGTAGATCTTGCCGTGGTTGAGAATGTCGCCCAGGCGGGTGATGGATGTATTGGCACCGAATGTGGGGGCGAAGTTGGGCCATGTGGCATCGAAGAGGCCGCGCGAGAGGGCGTTGTTCTCCCAGGTGGGGCTGGCCCGCGTGGCCGCAATGATGCCGACGCTGCCGCCGTTGGCGCGGCGCAAAAGTTCTTCGGCGAAGTAGACGGCGGACGCGTTGCCGCCCGCGTTGGTCTCGTTGTCGAAGTAGCCGGAGGTGCAGTTGATGCTGTAGACCACCGGCTGGAGGCTGGTGTTGGTGAGGGCGTTGATGTTGCTGGTGCGGAAGTTGGGGTCAATCCAGCCGTTGGATGCACCATGGTCACGATGCAGGATCAGGAAGCGCCCAGCGTTGAAGGCATCGATCACATCCTGGGTGCTGCCGTTCCAGTTGAAGCCGCTGCTCGGCCCGATGGCATTGGGTAGTGCTGTGCCGTTGCGGTAGAAGCGCGGCGTGGTGTCGCGCGTGTTGGGATCGTAGAAATTCCCTGCGTTCGGATCATCATAAGAGGCTGCATCGGTCTTGTAGATGCGCTGCACGCTGTAGTTCTGGCTGACCATGTAATCACGGATCTGCTCGGAGGTCTGGATGTAGCCTCGCGTGGTGGTGCCGTCGGGTTTATTGGCCCAGCAGCACTGGAAGTAACTGGCGAAGGTGGCGTTTTGGTAGAAACTGGCCTGAGTAGGCGGGTTGCGCTCATACGTAATGATCTTGTTGACAACCGTATTGGCTTGCGCTAGCGTATCTACCGGAATGCGCCCCATGGCCAGATCGGGCAACTGGATCAGTTGGGCATCATCAACGACCGCCTTGGGCATGGTGCTGTAGGGGTAGTCGGTGCCAATGTAGACCGGAACGCCCTCGTCGAACCTGCGGATAACATACCAGGGCGGAATGTGCTCGGCGTCACCCAGCAATAAGAGGTAGGAGGGGCGCACGTTGCAACGGTTGTAGATCTCGGCGATCTTGGCGCGAATCGCTTCGCGGGTCGTGCCCGCATCATTGGGGCCGTTGCCAGTCTGGATAACTTGGGTGGCGATGCCCTTCTCGGTCTTCCATGCGGCGAGGGTGTCGGCGGCTTCGCGGAAGGCGGGAGCGGTGATAATCAGGTATTCATAGCCGACACAAGCGGCAAGCGGGCGCTCGCTGGGCTTAAAGGGGGCGGCGCGTACTGCCTCGCGGTTGAGCACCAGATCGAGCAGCGGCAGACGGTGATCCTCAAAAGGATTCTGTGCCTGTTCGCTCAAGAAGGTGCGTCCATTGGGAAATTCAAGCTGAATATTCATCGAACGGTAGATCGTCGCTTGACGGGTCGCAGGGGTGTACTGCACCGCCGCAACACGCAACTGGAAGAGCTTGAGATCGCGCATGGTACCCAGGGGCACCAACTCCACCGGCTGCGCCGGCTGCGCAGTCGTCGCTTGGTACGCTTCCATATTGATGGTAAAGGGGGCATCGCCGTAATCAATCGGCCCCTCTTCGGCAAACTCTTGCGCCTGATCCACCGGCGTAGGTTGGATCGGGTAGAGCATGACGTTCTCAAGCGTTTCGGCGATCACCAGATTGCTGATACGCACGGTTGGCGTCATGGTCTCTTGCGGCACGGCGATGATCCGTGTAATGACGGGGATCGCCGGACGGCCCACAGCAGCGCCTTCACCCGTTGGCAGTGCGTCGCTCGCGCCGGGCAAGATCAACTCGGTAAAGGGTGCGCCCGCCGGATCGGGGTTACTCGTCAGTTTCTGCACAGCGGGCAACAGCAGCGCTATACTCATCCCGCCGGGGGTCGAAGTGGTCAGATCGAACTGTGCGGCGGAAGGCGGCTGCGGTGCGGTCTGGGCTTGGCCGGAGATGGGCAAGCTCAGCAGGCTCAGGCTGAGCAGCAAGAGCATGCCTACCAGCCAACGACGACGAACGAGCTTGTGGTGCATGGTGTTTCTCCCTTGTCTCGCGGTGGGGTGTGGGGGCCTTTTTTCCGTCTCGTTGTGGCGGCGAAGCCGCCACAACGAGACGGAAAAGAAGGGGTGTGGGCCGTGCCTGCCTAACCAACAGGTTTTAGGGCGGTAGCCCTACACTTTTTGCGCATGGGCAAAGCCCCCGCTAAACTTCGCCTAGCGCGTACACCGCGACTACAGCACGTCGTATGCCATTGAGTGTACGTGGGAACCTGGTTCCCGCACGCACCCTTCCGCCAATTGAAGAGTATTGGCCCATGAATTCCAAACCATCGCTCGCCCTCATTTTGATCCTCATGCTCTTTTTGGCGCTGCATGCGCTCTACAATTGGGCGACGCCGCTGGGCGAGGGGCCAGACGAGCCGGGGCATCTGGCGTATGTGCTCTTTGTGGCCTTTGAGCAGCGTCTGCCGCTGCAGCGCCCGCCGCCCGCAACGAGCGATGTACCGGGTGAGGGCCACCAGCCGCCGCTGGCCTACCTGCTCGCCGCGCCGCTGGTGGCGTGGTTGCCGCCCGATGAGCGCGACATCTATCTGCACCCCAATCCCGACTTTGTCTGGGCGGGCGGCGCTGAACCGGGCGCTTTTGTGCGCGCCAGTCGTGAGTTGTGGCCCTGGCACGGCCTGCCGCTGGCTTGGCATGTGGTGCGGGCAGTGTCAGGACTGGCCGGGGCGGCGACGGTCGCCTTGACCTTTTTGGCTGCCCGCCGCCTCGCGCCCCACGATCCCCGCTTGGCCACCCTTGCGGCGCTGTTGGTCGCACTGCATCCCCAGTTTCTCTTCACGAGTGCGTTGGTGAGCAACGATGCGCTGCTCGCCGCACTGGGCGCTGCGCTGCTCTGGCACAGCTTGGCGCAACCGCAAGCGCCCGAACGCTGGGCGCTGCTGGCTGGCATGCTCTTTGGCCTAGCACTGCTCACCAAACAGAGCGCCCTGCTCTTGGGGCCATTGCTGCTCGTGGCGACGTGGCGCATCAGCGGGGGAGCGTGGCGACAGGCGTTGCGCCTGAGTTTGCGCTGGATGGTTGTCACGCTGCTCGTCGCGGGATGGTGGTACGCCCGCAACCTCTGGCTCTACGGCGATCCCTTTGGGCTGAATTTGTTTCAACAAAAATTTACCACCCAAGCCTTTGCTTGGGGCGACGCCGCCGCATGGCAAAGCGCCCTACGCCAACTCTTTGGCTCCTACTGGGCGCGCTTTGGCTGGATGAACATCCACCCGCCCGCCTGGATGCTCTGGGGCTATGCACTGCTCTGTGGCGTGGCGTTCGCTGGCTGGTTGCGGCGCGATGCCCAAGATGCTCCGGCGCGAGGGAACACAGACGCAAAGGCGCAAAGGCGCGAAGGCGCGAAGCAAGGTAAGGTAAACACCAAGGCACTAAGGGTTGGCGCAGCAACGCTAAAAACTTCGTTAGCGCAAAAAAGCCTTGGGCTGACGAAAGGGCGGCCCGTGGCTTCGACAAGCTCAGCCAACGACCCGCGCCCAGAACTTTTTCGCGCTAAGACCAGGTTTCAGAAAGGGGCTTTTCGCTTTACCATTTGTAGTGCCGACTTTAGTCGGCA
>RSAS01000277.1 GCA_003934145.1 Candidatus Viridilinea halotolerans
GCGGCTTTTGCCCCATTTCTGCGAACCATCAAAAAAATAAGCGAACGGTGAGTTATTGCTTCCTCATCTGCGTAATCTGCGGATGCTACCTGAGCCTATTGGGACTTTACAACCGCCATGACTCATGCGTTTACCCCCCGCCCTGAATGAGCCTGTACGTGCTACAATGTACCAAATCGAACAGGAGGAGCGTGGTATGACCCCCTTTGTGACCAGCTTTGAGCGCCTTGCCCGTGACGAGGGTAAGATTGAGGGTGAGCGTAAAACCGTGCTGCGCCAATTGAAGCGCAAGCTCGGAGGGCTCAGTGAGGCGTTGGAGGCGGAGGTTGTGGCCCTGCATGCTGCGTTGCTCGATCCGTTGAGTGAGGCGCTGTTGGATTTCACGACGCAGGCTGACCTTGAGGCGTGGTTGCGGGAGCATGAGCAGGCGTGAGACGCGAGGCGCGTGGCGCGTGGCCCATTGGCCAATACGTTTCAGGTAAGACGGGCTTCTTGACGCAAAGACGCAAAGGCGCAACGTTTGCGGCGTAGGTATGACAAACCTTTGCGGCTTGCGGCTTTGCGGCTTTGCGCGAGCTTATGCGAAAGGTATTGGCCTATTGGCATGGCGCAGCCACGTATAGATGATGGGGATACCCCGGATGGCCCTCACCCCCCTACCCCCCTTCGGCAAGCTCTGGTTCGACAAGCTCACCAACCGGGCACCGCCTCTCCCGCTTGCGGGAGAGGCGGCGAAGATGGCGCAGTTTTTTGCGTTCCTTTGCGTTCTTTTGCGGCAACGTACACATTTTCTGCCCCCTCGTCACTCGTCACTCGTCACTCGTCACTGCTCTAAGGCGCCCCCATGCCCCACCATCCGCTCCATAAGGCATACTTGGCCTACCTCATCCACGAGTTGCGTCTGCTGCCGGTGATTCCCATAAAGAACTCGGATCGCACGACGCGCCTGCCGCTTCAGGATGTCTATGTGCAACTGCGCGTGATTGAGCGTGCCCAGAGTGAGCAGTTCCAGCGGATGATGCAGGGTGAGCAGGAGCGTACCCGCTCCGATGCGAAGCAGGAGGCTCCCGACGAGCGTGTCTTTGCGCTCTTCGGCCAGCCGCTGCCGCCTGGCGTTGCCACGTTCCCCGGCGAGCGCGTCACGCGCATGCTGCTCATTGGCGATGCTGGCAGCGGCAAGACGACGACGCTGCACTATGGGGCGTTGGTGTTGGCTGATGCGCTGCTGTATGGCCAGCGCCAGGATGATGATGCGCTGAAGCAACTACAACTCCAGCTCGATCCGCCGCCGCTGCCGCTCTATCTGCGCCTGACGCTGGCGATGAGGTGGCTCACGACGACGGAGGAGGGGCAGCGGGCGGCGCAACAGCCCGAGCCGCTCTTGGCGTGGCTCGATAGCCAGGTTGCGCCGCAGGTGGCCAGTTTTGTGGCTACTGCCGACCCTGTGGCACTGCCCGACGTTGCCGCATGGCAGGCGGCCCTGCAGACCACACCGCTTTCAACACTGGTGCGCGACGGCGGTTGCCTGCTGCTGCTCGATGGCCTCGACGAGACGGGCGATGCGGCGCGCCGCCGCCAGATGCAGGCTTGGATCGTGGCCTTGGCCCAGGCTTATCCCCACAACTCCTACCTCGTCGCCAGTCGCCCCTTTGCCGCGAGTGCCCTTGGTGGCTTCCTTGAACGCCACCTCAGCCCGCTTAACGCCGCTGAGATGCGGCAATTGCTGCACCAATGGTTTGCTGCTGCCTATGCCCAAACGAGCGAGCAGCGCCAGCGTCCCGGTGTAGCGACTGAGGTGGGTTACCTCTGGGACATCCTGGAACAGAATGCGCGCCTCTTCGATATGTGCAGCAACCCGCTGCTGCTCACCAGTGTGGCTCTGTTGGTCTATACCGGCGTGGGTCTGCCGCGCGAGCGGGCCGAACTCTACAACCGGCTGCTCTACCTGCTGCTCGAAACGTGGCGCGTGCAGCAACTCCTCGGCGGACACCAGCCCACAAGCCAGGCCGAGCGCCCGATCATCTTTAAGGAGAGTGTGGGCAGCATCCAGACCACGCTGCAACATCTGGCCCACTGGATGCAGCAGCACGAACGGCGCGAGGCGACGCGCGATGAAATTGTGGCTCTGCTTGCGCCAGAGTATGCGCTTGATATGGCTTGGACGCAGGCCGAAGCAGAAGCCTATGTGGTTGAACTGATCGAATCGCTCGCCGTCGAGAGCGGCATTCTACAGAAGCGCGACCGTGGCTTTAGTTTTACCCATTACACCCTACAGGAGTACCTCACCGCCCGTAGCTATGACAACGCCCCCGACGCCGTCGCAACGCTGCTGGCGCTGCGTGGCGAAGCGCGTTGGCGCGAGACCATCCTGCTCGCGGTGGGCCACTGGGCCACCACCAGCGGCGGTATGACTCAGGCGCGCCAACTCCTGCAGGGGTTGCTAGATGCTGCCCCAAGCGACCCCGAGGCGCTACTGCTGGCCGGCGCGGCGCTCGACGATGCCGACGCCGGGCGGGTGCGCCAACTTGCCAGTGTGCGCCGCGCCATCCTTGAGGCGCTACGCGCCAGCGCCGCGCTCACCCCCACCTGGGCCGACGTTGCCCACCCCGACCCGCGCATCCGCAACCGCGCCGCCACGCTGCTCGACCGCCTCGATGCCGACCAGGAGCGCCCCGGCCTCGACCTCACCCACGCCGACTATTGGGCCGCCCGCATCGAGCCAGGGCGCTTTAGCATGGGTGATGATGCCAGTGATGAGAAGGACGAAAAGCCCCAGTTTGACTGCACGATTAAGCAACCCTACGCCCTGGCGCGTTTTCCGGTGACCAACCGCCACTATCTAATCTTCATGGATTCTCTGGCGGGGCGCGGTCCTGATGAGCGGGCGCGGATCGCGGCTGACGAGCTGCTAACGCTGATGGCGCAACATCAACATTTCATTCACAAACTCCACCCGCGTCTCTGGCCCGGCAAACGCTACCGCAGCGGCGAGGGCAACTATCCTATGATGATGGTGACTTGGTACGCCGCGAGCGCCTTTGCTTGGTGGGCCAACCACTACCTGCTCAGCCAAGCGGAGCGTGATGCGGGCGCACTGATCCGCCTGCCCACCGAAGCGGAGTGGGAGCGGGCTGCCGCCTATCCGTTGCAGCTTAATGCCAACCAGCCGCGTGCTGGAAAGCGCATATATCCCTGGGGTGACAACCTAAGTGAGCAGGTGAGCGGCCCCATTAGCGCAACGCTACAGGCTAATATCTGGCGCAGCAAGACCCGCAGCCCCTCGGTGGTAGGCATCTTCCCCCACGGCGCCGCCGCCTGTGGCGCAGAGGATTTGGCGGGCAATGTGTGGGAGTGGTGCAGCACTCCCTACCAAGATTATCCCTTGCCAGACAATCTGGTTGCAGAAATGCTTTACACAAAGCATAGAATTCCTAATAGCTCATTTGTATTGCGTGGCGATTCGTGGGGCGACAACCCTGCCGACGTGCGCTGCGCTTTCCGCGGTGGTAACGCATCCCTCACACGAATACGAATTCATCTCGGTTTTCGTCTCGCCCGTTTGTTCTCCTTGCCTTAAGTCTTCTTGTCTTTTGGGCTTTTTGTCTTTTTGACACTGTAAAGGGTTTTAGCAAAGCCGTCGTCAAGGGCGGGGTGCTGGGGGTGCAGGGGGGCGCCTGCGGCGCGATCGCGAATTTTTTTGTTAGCAATGGTTCGTGGTGTAAAGCGTTTTTGGCAATAGAGCAAAAGGATCGCTGTGGCCTTCGTCATGCTGAGCGCAGCGAAGCATCTCTTCGCGTTACGACGAGAGACCCTTCGCTGCGCTCAGGGTGACAAGAACCGCGTGACAGCGTTCCTTTTGCGCTATTGCCATTTTTGGCATCTATCCAACTCATCGCAACGCCCTAGACCTGGCAGGTGGGGCGCGTGCAGCCGCTTGTGGTACACCAAAGAGCTTACCGCGCCCCACCTGCTAGGTCTCATGAGCCTTTTACTGCCGCTTAAGACCTGCCAGGTGTGCGCCGTTGGATCTTTGGGGAGACGAATGGCGGCTGCACGGCGCACACCGAGCAGGTCGTTTGTCCGCATCCAAAGTTTCTCAAAAACTGTATACCTGAGAGTGGCCCCCTCTTCCACAACGGGCTCTACAGTACCAACACATCCATAAACACCCTACGTAGGGGCGAAGCAGCGGCCATCGCCTGATACCATGCGAAAGAAGAGCACCCTTTGGCCGCTGCTACGCCCTTCTTGGAGCGCCCCTAAGCCATCATGCCTGCCCCATGATCCCCGTAGGGGCGGGTACCTTGGGATTGCGAACGGGGTGCCGGGTACTCATCGCACCAGGGCGCAGCAGCGGCCTTGGGCTGTTGAGCATCCACAGATGGCGGGGAATGGCCGCTGCTGCGCCCCTACGTATGGCGTCTATGGGTTTGTGGGTAATGTATAGCGCTTGCGGGAGAGGGGTAGGAGGGTGAGGGCCTTCCAGGGTATCCCCATCACCTATGCGCAGCCTGCGGAGCAAATATTCTGTCCGCCCATGAATGTACGCCTGGTGACAAAAGGCGTAACCCTGCACCCTGACGTGGTATAATCCTCCACGGAACTGCCCGCACGATGCCGCGTGGCGGCGCACGGGGCAACAAACTTGCCAATATACGCTGCGCCTACCGCCCCAAACCATTGACATTCGTATTGTCATAAGGTATACTTTACTTGTGCAAAGGCTGAAACAAAGCTTTGCAAGACCTTTCACACATGCACACCTTGCATACTCTAGGAGAGGACAGGGACTATGATCAAAGCAATTCGGCGGGCCTTCATCCAGCAAACTACGCCGCAGGCAATTTTTACCGCCCTCTCTGATCCTCAGAGCATCGTGGAATTTCTGCCGCGCATGAAACGCGCCGAATTGCTGGAGCGCGATGACGAGCTGCGTAAGGCCCGCCTCGTCACCTATATGGGGGTCGGTGGCCTATTTGGCACGATTCGCTGCGAGGGCGACCTGAGTTGGGAGGAGAACCGCGAGATCCATTTCCTCGTGCGTACCCCCCTGCCGGTCGAGACTCATTGGCTGCTTACGCCTGAGGGCGACGGGGTCAACATTGAGGCCATGATGGGCCTCAATCTCGAGCCGATGCTCGGCCCCATGGCCGCCTTCGTCCCCGAGCGCCAAGTCTCCGATCTGCTCGCGGGCGAACTCGAAAGTGCCCTCTCCTCGCTTACCAAGCGCATGGGCGAAATTGGCGCTGAACAGCGCGAACGCGCCGTCGCACTCTAGGAGTCCATATTCGGCTCCGGTGGGGAGGATGCGAGGGAACCAGGTTCCCTCGCATCCTCCCGCCCTAAGCGCGGCGCAGCCGCTGCACCAACACAAGCGGGGGCGAACATGGCTCGCCCCCGCTTGTGTTAAGGTTTATTAATTCTGAATTAACAATTCTCTCCATGTAAACCTTTAGCACGTAAAGACGGCATATGTTGCCGTCTTTTGCTATTTTTGAAGACCAATTCACTATTGAATTATTTTTTTGCGTTTATTCTGGCCCGCTCCGTGGGTATTATTCTTGCATGCGCGTGCAACGTGGTAATAGCAGACTGCTAGAATCCAAGTACCTGAAGAGTGGTTTTAGGGCGAACTTGGTTTTCCCTTTGCCGTTGCCGCGCTGGGGGTGCGGGGGCATGGCCCCCGCAAACCCCCCCCTTCCAGTGGTGAGGTGCGGAGGGCGTAGCCCTCCGCACCTCACCCCAAGAGTGCTACCATGGAGCTACGCGAACTATTAGACAACCCCGAGGCATGGGCCATTCTGAGTGAGCGTGCGCGGGCGTTGGCCCTCCAAGAAGAGGTTGCGGCAGGTGATTTGGGCGCGGCGACGCTGACCTTCCACCTCGGTGGGAGTCGCTACAGCCTCCCCGCGATGGCCGTGCGTGAAGTGCAACCCCTCGGCCACTGCACGCCCCTGCCCGCCGTCCCGCCCTTTGTGCTGGGCTTGGTCAATGTGCGTGGTCGCCTGATTACAGCCATTGATTTGCGCCCGCTGTTGGGCCTGCCTGCCGAAACGCCGCCACCAACGGCGATGCTCCTTATTGTGCGCGTGGCCGAGAGTGAAATTGGCCTCGTGGCCGATAGCGTGCTTGCCGTCAGCCACCATCTGGCTGAACTCGCCCCTGCCCCCTCCGCCGCCGCTGGTCGTGGCGTTGCTTGGGTGCGTGGCGTTGATCCAGAATTGAGTATCCACCTTGATCCCGAAATGCTCTTCGCTGAACCAACTCTCGTCGTTAATGCCGAAACTACAGGTGTTTGAGCCACGCAATAAGGGTGCAATGCAAGTGCTTGGTGAAGCCTTTCACCCCGCCGTTGGGTTGCCCTCGCCAGCCACGGGTACTACTATGAATGACAATGCTGACATTCTGCTCATTGAGGATAGCCAAAGCCAAGCACTCTGTTTTCGGCTCATGCTTGAACGGGCTGGCTACAGCGTTGAAATTGCGCCCGATGGGGCTGATGGCTGGCGCCGCGCCTGCTCTATCACCCCGCGCATGATCTTGCTCGATATTGACCTGCCCTCCCTTGATGGCTTCCAAGTCCTTGGTCGCCTCAAGCGCGACCGCCGTACCGCCAATATTCCTGTCGTGATGCTTACCCACCGCGACCATATCGCCAGCGTGCAGCGTGCCCTCGACCTAGGGGCTAACGACTACCTCTTCAAGGACGATGCGCCCTATGAGTTGTGCGCCACCGTCGCCCAAGCGCTGGAGGTAGGTGGTAGGCGTTAGCCGATAGCCGATAGCCGATAGCCGATAGCCGATAGCCGATAGCCGATAGCCCGATAAGTGAGCAACAAGGGCTTGTTGCCTCGGCTTTGTGTACCCTGAAAATCACCCTTTGGGATGCCTTGGATGGCCCTCACCATCCTTCCTGCTCCCTGCTCCCTGCTCCCTGCTCCCTGCTCCCTGCTCCCTAACCCAAGCGAGGTCTCCTATGCGACTCTCGATTCGCCTCAAACTCCTGGCTTCGTTCGGTTTGTTGCTGGCCATGATGATTGCGTTGAGTGGTATTGCGCTCTATGAGATGGCGGAAATGGATAAGCAATCCTCCTTTGTGGAAGAGAATATCATTCCGACCTTGAACAAGGCCTACGACTTCCGTCGCATGGTCAATCGTTACCGCGGTCTGCAAGCATCCATGATGGTTTATGAGGATCAAGAGAACATTGATCGTGCACATACCGAGATGGATACCTTGGGGCGTGAACTCAACGCATTGATTGATGAGTATGAGCCCTTCATTGTGGATGATGAAGAGCGCACCGCCTATAACAACTTCCGCATAGAGTGGGAGACCTTCTTACAGATTTCGAACAATCAGTTGGTTCCCGCCTACGAACGGGGTGATCGCGAAGAAGCGCTCACGATCTTTGCTACGACGCGGAGCAATTTTGATCGCCTTGTTACCACAAGCATTGCTTTGCGTGAGGTTGTCGATCAGCAAGGCGTTACGGCGCTCGCCGCTGTGAAAGATGCCTACGCTACCTCGCGCTTCGTGATCTTTGTCTTCTCGGGCGTCCTCTTGCTCGTGGCGCTCTTCCTGGGCATCTTCCTCTCCAGCATGATCTCGCGCAACATTGCAAAATTGGCCGCCGCGACGGGCGATGTGGCGGCGGGTAATCTGGAGCGGCGGGTTGAACTCAACAGCGGCGATGAGTTGGCCGATCTGGGCGGACAGTTTAACCAGATGGTTGATCAGTTGCGCGTTGCCCGCGATAAGGAGCAGGCCGCGCGCACCGCCGATGAGGCGCGTAACGAGCAGGAGCGCGTTATGCGCCAACAGCTCCAAGATGCGGTCAATATCTATAGCGGCTTCATTAGCCGCGTCGCTTCGGGCGATCTCACCGCCCGCGTGGCGCCGCAGGGCGATACCGATATGCAGCGCATCGGCCACGATCTCAATTCGATGGTGGAGGGTTTGCATAGCATTACGCGCCAGGTGCAGGAGGCCAACGCCAATATTGCGGCGGCGGCAGCCGAGATTCTCGCGGCGACGACGCAACAGGCCGCTTCCGCTTCCGAGCAGTCGGCGGCGATTACGCAGACCACCACCACCATTGAAGAGGTGAAGGCGATTGCGCTCCAGACGGCGCAGCAGGCGGCGCAGGTGGCCCAAGATAGCCAGAATGCGCTCAATGCGGCGCGCCAAGGCACTCAATCGGTGGAAGAGACGGTCACGGGGATGGCGCAGATCCGCACCCGCGTCGAGACGATTGCGCAGACCATTTTGGGCCTTGCCGAGCAGACGCAGGCGATTGGCGCGATTACGGCGACGGTGAGCGAGATTTCGGATCAGTCCAATCTGTTGGCGCTCAATGCGGCGATTGAGGCCGCCCGCGCCGGCGAGCAGGGCAAGAGCTTTGCGGTGGTGGCGCAGCATGTGCGCGAACTGGCCGAGCGCTCCAAGGCGGCGACGGTGCAGGTGCGTGAGATCCTCAACGAAATCCAGAAGGCGACCAACGCCGCCGTGCTGGTGACCGAAGAGGGCACCAAGGGCGTCGAGAGCGGCGCGAAGCTGGCAGGCCAGGCGGGCCAGGTCATCCACCGCATCGCCAGCGAAGTCGAAGGTGGTGCCCAAGCCAACGTCCAGATGGCGGCGGCGGCCCAGCAGCAGACGGCGGGCATGGAGCAGATTGGTCAAGCCATGGGCAGCATCCAGCAGGCCACCACGCAAGCCCTCGCCTCGACGCGCCAAGCCGAACGCGCCGCCCAGGATCTGCATTCCTTGTCGCAGGAGCTGCAGAAGACGGTTTCGACGTATCGTTTGTAGGAGCTACGCCCGGTAGATGTTCCGTCGGAAGGGGGAATTCTTCGGGGGCCATGCCCCCGAACCCCCACCAGAAGGGGGCGAGGCCTCGCCCCGCCCCCCCGCCGGAAGGGGAATTCTTCGGGGGCCATGCCCCCGAACCCCCGCCAGAAGGGGGAATTCTACGGGGGCCATGCCCCCGAACCCCCGCCGGAAAGGGACGGCTTCGCCCCAAACCCCCTCTTTTCTTCCGTTTTGGCGGCGAAGCCGCCAAAACGGAAGAAAATAAAGTTCTTCTAATCTCGTGAGATCACACCATGCTGACAGATGCCGAAATCATTGCCCAGGTCTTTGCGGCCTTCAAAGCTGAGCAGGCCGAGCACCGCCAGGCTGTCGGCGAGCTGCTGCTCGACTTGGAGCGCGAGCCGGATCGTCCCGACCGGCGAACGATGCTCGATCAACTCTTCCGTGAGGCGCACAGCCTGAAGGGGGGCGCACGGGCGGCGGGCGTCGCCAGCATCGAACAGATTGCTCACCACATTGAGGATATTTTCGCGGCGGTGCGTCAGGGCACGCTGGTGCTGACGCCTGCGCATTGCGACCCGATCTATGCCGCGCTTGATCTGATTGGTGTGCTGATGGAGCAGATCGCCCCCGGCGTTGAGCCCGATCCGGCGCTCTATGCCGAGCACTTGGCCCAATTGGATGCGGTGGCGCAAGCTGCCCACGCGGCGCTTGATGCGGTCATGGCCAATGACGCGCCAGCCGCAACGGACAAGACGGTGGACGAGACGCCGCTGCCACCGCCTGAATTGACTGCTGCGGTGCCTGTGCCCGCACCAACAGTAGAACCCGAAGTGGAAACCCAAGCACCTGCCGCTGAACCGGCCCGTAACGCTAGCCCTGCCGCCGATGAGACGGTGCGTTTGCCGATTACGGTGCTTGATGGCCTGATGAATGAGGCGGGTGAATTGATGACCTGCTCGCTGCGGGCGCGCCAGTTGGCGCGTGAGGCGCAGCACATCCAGGATCTGCCCGCCCGCTGGCGGCGTATGTGGCGGCGCGTCAGCCCCACGCTCAAGCGCATCCGTGGCAATGGCGCCGCACTCCAGCCGGTTGTCCACCACCTTGATGATCGCGCCACCAACAATGGCCACGCGCCCACTGCCACTGCGCGCCAAGAGACGAGCGAGCAGGAGTTGCTGCTGGAGACGTTGGAGCAGGCCAACATCCTGATTAGCGACCTGATGGCGGGTCTCGATCAGTTGGCGCGCCAAGCCACCGAAGACCAGACGCGCCTCGCGGCGGTGACCGACCGCATGCACAGCCAGATCCGGCGCACACGCATGCTGCCGCTGCTCACCTTGAGCAACCCGTTGCGTCTGCAACTGCGCGACATGGCGCGTGCGGCCAATAAGCGCGTCGCGCTCAACCTGGATGATCGCGGCGCCGAGGCCGATCGCCAGGTGCTAGAGCAGTTGCGCGAAGTGCTGATGCACCTGTTGCGCAACGCGGTTGATCATGGCATTGAGTTGCCCGAGGAGCGGTTGGCCAAAGGCAAGCCCGAAGTGGGCACGATTACGCTCCACGCCGAAGTGAGTGGCGACCGGCTGCGCCTCGTGGTGGAAGATGACGGCGCAGGGTTGGATCACGAGGCGATCAAGCGGCGGGCGCTGGCCAGTGGCCTCATGAGCAACGCCGAGATTGAACGGGCCACGGCGGGCGAACTCTACGATCTCATCTTCCTGCCCGGCTTCTCGACGCGCCAGACGGTGAGTGCGCTCTCGGGGCGCGGCGTTGGCCTGGATGTGGTGCGCACCCGCGTTGAGCGTATGCACGGGCGGGTGAGTGTCGAGTTTGTGCCTGGGCAGGGGACGAGCTTTATCATTGATGTGCCGCTCTCGCTGACTAGTTCGCACGGGTTGCTGCTGCGCTCGGGGGGCAACATCTACGTGCTGCCGCTCGACGCGGTGCAACGCATCGTCATGCCGGAGCCGGGTCAGATCCAGAGCCTCGAAGGGCGGCCAGTGTTGCGGCTTGATCAGCGGGCGCTACCGTTGGCGACCCTCGACGACCTGTTGGGCTTGAGTGGCGAACGGGCCAGTGGCACGCGTGGCTTGGCGCTGCTGCTTGGCAGCGGCGAACGCCAGATCGCCTGTCTGGTTGAGTCCATTCTGGGCGAACAGGAACTGGTTGTCCACAGGTTGCCCCCACCACTCCAGCGGGTGCGTTTCGTCTCCGGGGCGACCATCTTGGCCGACGGGCGCGTAGTGCCGATCCTGGATGCCGTCGATCTCGTGCGTGCCACCGCAGGCGCCCAACGCAGCCTCAGCCCCGAAGCGGCTGAAGAGCAGACACAGCGCGTACCGATGATTCTCGTCGCCGACGACTCGATTACCACGCGCACCCTCGAAAAGAACATCCTCGAAGCGGCGGGCTACCGCGTCAGCCTCGCGACCGACGGCCAAGAGGCGCTGGAGGAGTTGCGTCGCCTCAACGACGACGGCGGCTGCGATCTGCTGCTGAGCGACATTGACATGCCGCGACTCAACGGCTTCGATCTGACGGCCCAAGTGCGCTCCGATAACAAACTGCGCCACTTGCCGGTCGTCCTCGTCACCTCACTCGACAGCCCCGCCGACCGCGAGCGCGGCGTCGCCGCTGGCGCAGATGCCTACATTGTGAAGCGTTCGTTTGATCAGCAGACGCTGTTGGAGACAATTGCCCAATTGATCTAGCGGGGGCCAGGCCCCCACCCCCCCGGCGGAGGCGGTTTCGTGGGGGCCAGGCCCCCACCCCCCCGGCTCTCAGATATACAGTTTTTGCGAAGCTTTGGATGCGGTGTCAAGGGTTTTCTGATGTAAAGCGGACAAATAACCTGCTAGGTGTGCGCCGTGCAGCCGCCATTCATACCTCTATCCATCCAACGGCGCGTACCTGGCAGGTTTTGGGGGCGACCAAAGGCTCATGAGACCTAGCAGGTGGGGCGCGGTAGGCTCTTTGCGTACCACCAGCGGCTGCACGCGCCCCACCTGCCAGGTCTGGGGCGCTGCGACGAGTTGGATGTGTCCGAAAAACGCTTTACATACCAAGAGCTTTCCCCTTGCCGTACTCCACCGCATCAGAAAGCGGCGAAGCAAAAAACTGTATACCCGAAAGATACCCCTCTGGCGGGGGAGGCGCAGCCTCCCCCGCAGATCTTTATTTTGTTGCGCGTTGGCGGTGTAGCCGCCAACGCGCAACAAAAACCTGGAGAATCAAGTCATGGCTATGATAATCGAAGAGAAACCCGTGCCAAGTTCGGCAGATGCCCCTCTCGTAGTTACCTTCAAGGTGGGACGGCAGATCTACGCCCTGCCGCTGAGTGCCGTGTTGCAGGTGGTACGTCTGCCAGCCCTCACGGTGGTACCGGGGGCACCGCTAGGAATGTGTGGCATGCTCAACCTGCGCGGCCATTTCATTCCCGTGCTGGATGCGCGCGTCATTCTAGGCGAAACGTCTGCGGTGAGCATGGAGAGCCAGGTAGTCATCCTGAGCGCGGGCATCAGTGGCCACGCCGAGGCGGGACTGTTGGTGGACGCGGTGGACACCGTGCGCCATTATCCGCCCGGTAGTTTTGCGGGCATGGCCAACGGCGACGTGATCGTGGTGGGCATCCTGTGCGAAGGGGCCGAGTCGGCGGTTGTGCTCGATCCCGAAGCCCTGGTGATGCGGGCGGGCCGGGCGTAGGGCTGAAGGTTGCCGCAAAAGAACGCATTGGGGGATGCTTTCAGCGGACTTTACCGTTTGGTCTCCGACGGAGTGCCGACTTGAGAGGCTGTCTGAAAAGTCGGTTCCTACGCGGTGGAGGCCGGCTTTAGCCGGCTAAAGCCGGCACTCCACCGCGTGTCGCGTAGCATGGAATAGCACTGACACCCTTTTCAGACAGCCTCTTAGGAAAGCAGAAATTTTTAAGTATCCCAGCAGCCTGTCATGCTGAATAGTACATGGTTCGCAGGCAACGGAGTGCCGACTTTAGTCGGCTGAGGTCTTTGGCAGCGATGGGAAGCCGACTAAAGTCGGCACTACCTACGGCGCAAACAGCAACGTTCCTATGAACCTTGTCATTGCGTAAAAATGTTACCGTACTACTCATCTGCTACAATACATGGATAGCTCGTCATCTTGCCACCTGTTCTTCTGTTCTTCTGTTCCTCTGTTCCTCTGTTCTCTGTTCTCTGCCCCCTGTTCCTCTGTTCTCTGTTCCTCTGTTCTCCCTGTTCACATAGAGGTATATATGGATCCGCAGCGGCCCATTCGGGTGCTGGTGGTGGAAGACTCACCCGCGCAGTGTGAATTGATTGTCGGTCTCTTGCAGCGTGCAGGAGGCTTTGAAGTTGTAGGTACGGCTGATAATGGCAGCGCGGCAGTGAATGAGACAGCCAAGTTGCGCCCGGGCGTGATCGCCATGGATGTCCACATGCCGGTGATGGATGGTTATGAGGCGACGCGCCAGATTATGCAGCGCTGCCCGACGCCGATTGTGATGTTTAGCAATAGCGCGGGTGACGCCGACCGGCGTTCGATGCAGGCGCTGGCCGCCGGGGCGCTGGCGGTAGTGCGCAAACCAGGGAGTCTGCTCAATCCCAATGGCCTAGAAGAGCGCGATACCTTCCTGCGCATGTTGCGGCTTATGGCGGGGGTACGTGTGGTGACGCGCCACGCCCCGCGTCCGCCGGTGGTGACGTTGCCGCCCATCCGCGCCAATGGCGTTGCTGCTCCTGAAATCCTCGCCGTTGCCTCCTCGACTGGCGGCCCAGCGGCGTTGCAGGTACTCTTTACCGGGTTGGGGGCCAACTTTCCTTTGCCGGTTGTGGTGGCGCAGCACATTGCCCGTGGTTTCACCGGCGCACTGGTGGATTGGCTCGCTTCGGTGGTGCCCCTGCGCACCGCCATTCTGACCGGCGAGACGCGCCTGTTGCCCGGCTGGATCTATTTTGCCCCCGATGATGCCCACCTTGAGGTGAGTGGGCGTGGCTTTGCCCGTCCTCGCCGTTGTCGCCCCGAAGATCGCTACTGCCCTAGTTCCGACATCCTCTTTGCAAGCACCGCAGAGGCTTATGGCGCACGGGCGCTTGGCGTGATTATGACTGGCATGGGCGATGATGGGGCGCAGGGGTTGACCCAACTGCGCAAAGCGGGCGCACCCACCCTGGGCCAAGATGAGGCCACCTGCGTCGTTTATGGCATGCCCCAAGCCGCCCGTGCCGTCGGTGCCGTGGTACAGATGCTGCCGCTGGGTGGCCTGGCCGGAGCAGTGTTGGCCGCCCTGCCGATGAGTAAATGAGATGGATCTCAACGACGATCTCTACATCCGCTTCCGCGATCTGCTGTTGCGACGCGCCGGGTTGCACTATCCCGAGCGGCGACGCAACGATCTCGCCCATGGCCTTGGGCAGGCGGCAGCGACGTGCGGCCTGACGAGCTTGGAGGCACTCTATCAGGGCATGGTGGAGAATGGAACAATTTGGGATCTGGTGATCATTCAGTTGACGATCGGCGAAACCTACTTTTTTCGCAATGCGGCACAGTTTACCGCGCTGCGCGAGCGGGTCTTGCCCGATCTGATGCTGCGCCGTGGCCCCGTGCGTAGTCTGCGTCTCTGGAGCGCCGGTTGCGCCACGGGCGAGGAAGCCTACTCCCTGGCAATGACGTTGGCCGATGTGTTGCCCGCTGCCCCGGAGTGGCAGGTGAGCATCCTCGCGACCGACATCAACACCCACTTTCTGCAACGCGCCCGCGAGGCGCTCTATGGCAACTGGTCGTTTCGTGAAACCTCCGAGGCAGCGCGGGAGCGCTTCTTTACCCCCGAAGGCCCGCGCTGGCGGCTCAAACCCGAATGGCGGCGACAGGTCATTTTTGCCCGCCTGAATCTGGCAGAGGCAGTCTACCCGGTGGTGACCAATGGGACAGTGGCGCTCGATCTGATTTTGTGTCGCAATGTGACCATTTATTTTGACGAGGCTACCACGCGCCAAGTCATCGATCGTTTCTACGCCGCCTTGGCGCCGGGTGGCTGGCTAATTGTGGGCCACGCCGAACCAAACGCCGACATTTATCGCGCCTTCGAGACCCACAACGTGCCCGGGTCGGTGCTCTACCGCAAGCCCGTGAACGCCCCGGCCTTCGTGACGGTGCAACCCAACATGCCCGCCGTGGCGCTACCCCCACCAACCCTGCCCCCATCCACCCTGCCGCCACCCCATTTTGCACCGCCGCTGCTCGTACCAACGAATCTGCAACCAGCCACAGCACCACGCCCGTTCAACACGACTACGGTAGCTGCCCTTGTCTCCACGCCAGCGCCAGCGCCCCCCGCGCCCCTGGCCGACCTGCTCGCCCCCGGGCGTGCCGCAGCCGATCGCGGCGACTGGCGGACGGCGCGGGCGAGTGTCGAGGCGGCGCTCTCGGTTAACCCCTTGTGCGCGGCGGGCTACTACCTGCTCGGCCAGATCCTTGAACATCTCGGCGAACTGGATGGCGCCCTCAACGCCTACCGGCGTAGCGTGTATCTAGAGCCAACCTGGGTAATGGGCAATATCGGCATGGCCAACGTCTGGCGACAGACGGGCCACCTCGCCGAGGCGCGGCGCGGCCTGCGCAGCGCCCTCTACCACCTAACGCGCATGGCCCCCAACGCGCCCGTCGCAGGCGCCGACGAAGCCACCGCCGCCGAACTGAGCGCCTATGTGCGGACGCAATTGGAACTATTGAATAAGTAGGGGGGCACAAAGAGGTGCTGGGGCGGCTGCGTCGCCAACACGGTGGGGGTTTGGGGGCGGCATGCGCATTAACTTAAGCCCCTAGCGGGCCTTGCGGCGGGGGTTTGGGCTTGCCCTGAGCCTAGTCGAAGGGGCATAGCCCCCGAAAAAGTCCCGACGGGGGTTCGGGGGCATGGCCTCCGAAAAAATTCCCCTTCCGGCGGGGTTTAAGGGGCCGCAGGCCCCTAAAGTTCATGCGCATAGGGCGGTTATGCCGCCCCCAAACCCCTTTTTATAGGGTATTGGCGGCTGCGCCGCCAATACCCTATAAAAAAAGAGCTACGATATTTGACATATCAATCAAATACATGGTATAACAGCGACGACCCAACGACCCAATGATCCAACGTGGGGCACGTTCCCCCACCCCAGAGCACCCTGTATGTGCTGAGGAGTTCCAAGGTGTCACGTTCGCACCGCGCCATGGTCGCGCTGGCCTGCGTTCTTATTATTCTGGCTGCCGTGGTGATGCTTGGCGCTGCCGCGCCGGGGAGTGTTCCGGCCAACATGAGCCACACGCCCCGTCTTGCTGCGGATGAAGCGCCTACGGCGCAGTTGCTGCCCACTGAGCCAGTTCCACCCACGAGTACCCCCATTCCGCCGACGCCAACGTTGGCCCGCCGCGAGTTCAACGAGAGCGCGGCGATGAAGGTCGCGCCGACAAGCTTTTTGCCCGGACGCGGCCCTGAATTGCCGGGTGAATTTGTCTATGCCGGGCGCCGCATTGATGTATTCGTTGGGCGCGGTACCTTCGCGCCTGCGGAGGTCGCTGAGTTGGCCGCTCAGGCCGAACACTCGTTGAGTTACATCCAGCGCCGTTTTGCCACGTCCTTAACCCAACGCGTCTCGGTCGGCGTTTATAGCGTGAGCCAAGCGCCCGGATCTGGTACCCGTGGTATTGCTTATACCCATGGCGCTACCAACGTACACATCTACTACAACAGCTACGAAGATAAACATTCGGCGTTGGTGGTATTAACCCACGAGTTGGCTCATGCGCTTCAGGCTGAAGCCTACGGCAAAGATGCGCAGTCGCGCTCCGATCTCGTGCTGCTGGAAGGTTTAGCCTGCTGGATCACCGGCGAATATTGGCTCAGCCTTTCTGACGCTTCCTCCTTCCAAGCGCGGGCGCGCAGTCTCTACCATGCGGGCTACAACGGCAACCTCGCCGGCCTCGCGAATAGCAGCGACACCAACGCCGCCTACGATATGTGGGCTGGTTTTGTAGACTACCTGACACGTACCTATGGCTGGGATCGTTTCAACATCCTCTACGCCAATGGTCGTGGCCGTGCCCCCGGCTCCGCCGACTACATGGGCGTCTATGGCAAGAGCTTCCGCGAACTGCAAGATGAGTGGTACGCGACGTTGCGGTAGAGGGTTATGCGGGAACCATGTTCCCACCCCGAAGAAATTTGTTGTGCCGTTGTGGCGGCTTCGCCGCCACAACGGCACAACAAAGATGAGCTACAAGCCCCGCTTCGTCCAATAACGGGCGAGGCCGCGCCAACTCAGTACCACGTCGCCCGATTGCTGCGTTAGGGCGGCTTGTTCTTCGGCGTTCAGGTGCGCCGCTTCTTGTAGGGCTTGCGCTTCGAGCGCCGCGATCTGCTCGGCTTCGCTGGCACCGCTGGCCATGCCTTCGCGTACCAATTCGGCCCAATGGACGAGGCGTTCGCGCATGTCGGCGAGGTGGAAGTTCACATCGGCGTAGGCACCAAAGTGGGTGAGCATGATCCACTGCGGGTTGAGTGTGCCAATCATGTCAAGCGTGCGCAACCATGCTTCGATGTCCACGTCGGGCGGTGGAGTGGCCGGACGAGTGAAGCGCTCGGTGGGCAAACGCACGCCCGCGTTGTCGCCCACGAAGGCCGCGCCGCTCGCTTCGTCGTACCAGACGAGATGGTGGCGGGCGTGGCCCGGGGCATCGTAGGCGCGCAGTGTGCGCCCGCCTAAACGCAACTGCTCGCCACCGACCAGCGTCTCGATGGCAGAGACGGGCACGGGAATCGTGCGCCCCCATAGCGTCTCCAGTTGATCGCCCCAGAGCATACCCGCACTGTTGACGAGGCGCGAAGGATCGATCAGGTGGGGCGCACCGCGCTCATGGACGTGGACGCGAATGTTGGGGTTGCGTTCGAGGATCGCGCCACTCGCCCCGGCGTGATCGAGATGGATGTGGGTCACAATGAGGTGCTTGATGTCGGCTAGACTCATGTTGTGTTGCGCCAGAGCCGCTTCAACATTGGGCAGCGTGCCAGCCGGGCCTGGGTCAACCAAAGCCGGCTCCGCGCCGAGCAGCACATACGTGGCCACTACATGGGGCCGACCCATGTGGTGGGTGTCGAGAATCAGGACGTCCTTGGGGTTGGTTTGGGTATTCATGAGTCTGGAATGATACCATTTTTTGCGGGAAGGGTGCGCGGGAACCAGGTTCCCGCGCGCCCTTCTTTTATTTTTTGTTTGGTTTTGGCGGCGAAGCCGCCAAAACCAAACGGGTGTGACTGGAATCTGTAGGGCGGTGCCCTACAACCCCGCCGGACAGGGGGAAACGCGGGGGAACCAGGTTCCCCCGCACCCCCTACCTACACATTTTGGTCACACCCAAACCAAACAAACAAGGGGATCTTCGGGGGAGGCCGTGCCGCCCCCGAACTCTTTTTAACTGGTATAATCCCCCCCAGAAGAATTTAATGGCTTGCCTCTGGAGATAACGTATGCCGCCGGTTGCCCCCCAGCCCGTCCAGATCACGTGCCCTGCATGCAACACTTCGTTCCGCACAGGCATCTATACGCTGATTGATGTTACTGAGCAGCCTGAACTCAAACGCGCCCTTTTGGCCGGTCAGATCAATGTTGCCGTCTGTCCTAATTGCCAGAGCGCTAGTATGCTCGCTGCGCCGCTGATTTACCACGATGCCGTCAAGCAACTCTGCCTGATCTATTTTCCCCAAGAACTGACCAATCGCCCCGAAGAGCAGGAGCAGTTTGTCGGCGAAGCGACCGGCTTCCTCATGCGTTCGCTGCCCAACGATGCGCCGCGCAGCCACCTGCTCGCCCCCCGCCGCTTCTTGACGTTGCCCTCGATGATGGATGCGATTCTCGAAGCCGATGGGATTAGCCGTGAGATGTTGGAGCATCAGCGCGCCCAGATTGATCTGATTAGCGAATTGGCTAGTGCGCTCGGCGAGCCGTCCCACTTTACCAAAGTGGCCCAAGAGCGGCGCGCCATGATGACGCCCGAATTCTTTGCGACCCTCGCCGCCTTCATTGAGGCGACGCCGCCGGATCAGCAGGATACGCGCACACTGCTCATTCAGCTCCACGAGCGCCTGATGGAACTCTTTGGGGCCGAGTTGGGTGCGCCCGATGAGGCTGAGATCAAGGAGGCGCTTGAGCGCCTTGCGGATGTCGCTGATGATGAATTGGCCATGGCCGTTGCTGAGTTGCGCGGCTTGATTGACTATAGCTTCTTCCAGCAGTGGACGGCGCAGATTGAAGCGGCCACCGCTGCCGGCGATAGCGCCCGCGCCGAGGCGCTTACCGCCCGTCGCACGCGCATTGTCGAGATGGTCGAAGAGCTTGATCGCGAAGCGCAGGCGATGTTTGAAGCGGGCAGCCAACTGCTCGAAGAGGTGTTGGGCACGCCCGACCCGCTCGCTGCGTTGCGCGAACGCACCGAACAGGTGGATGAGGCCTTTATTATGGTACTCTCGGCCAACGCCGCCGCTGCGCAGCGTGCTGAAAACGAGACGATGCTGGCGCTCTTCAACCAACTCGGCGAGGCGGCCATGACGATCATTCAGGATCGTATGACGCCCGAGGAGCGTTTCATTAACGAACTGCTTATGGCCGATACGCCCCAAGACGCGACACGCATGCTGCGCACCAGCGTAGCCAAAATCACCCCTGAGTTGATTAAGCGTCTCAATGAACTGGCCGACCAGGAGCAGCAGCGCGCCAATAAGCCTACCGCCGAGCGTTTGCGCCAGTTGGCGCGTGAGTGTGGGGCGATGCTGTTTTAGGTGGCTGGGGTCAGGGTTCAGGGTTCAGGGTTCAGGGGTCAGGGTTCAGGGGTCAGGGGTCAGGGTTCAGGGTTCAGGGGTCAGGGTTCAGGGTTCAGGGTTCAGGGTTCAGGGTTCAGGAGCGGACAGAAAACTTGTGCGTCCCCTTCTGGAACCGCATTGCAACACCAAGAATCTCAATGTCTTCCCCCCTCTCCCACGTTGTGGGAGAGGGGGCAGGGG
>RSAS01000021.1 GCA_003934145.1 Candidatus Viridilinea halotolerans
AAGCCTTCGCTACCGGCTTCACCGTTGTGCTCCATATTGCCCTCTGGCTACCGATTACGCTGCTCGGCGTCTTCTTTATGCTGCGCCAAAGCGTGGGTTGGGGCGATATGGAACGCGCCGCCGACCTTAAGTCACATCCAGACGATCTTGCCCCCCGAGTGATGCTATGAAGGTTGCAATTGTTGGTGCCGGTCTTGCGGGTATGACGGCGGCGCTGGCTTTGGCCCGCGCCGGACGCCAAGTGACGGTCTTTGAAGCGGAACCTCTAGCAGGTGGCCTTGCCTCTGGCTTCCGCGATGAGCGCTGGGCTTGGCCGCTCGAACGCTTCTACCACCATATTTTTCAAACCGATACGGCGATCATTAATCTGGCGCAAAGCATTGGTTGTGCTGATCACCTCTTCTTTCGCAGCCAGATTACCGCCCAGTGGTGGCAAGGATGTGGCTACGATCTCAATGGTCCGCTGCAAGTGCTGCGCTTCCCCGCGCTGCCTTTGGTTGACCGCGTGCGTTTTGGGGCGGTAGCCTTCTACCTTAAATATGTGACGCGCAACTGGCAGCGGCTGGAGCAGTCCACCGCCGCCGCGTGGACGGCGCGCTACGCCGGGCAGCAGGTCTATACGACGCTCTGGCGGCCCTTGCTCGAGGGCAAGTTTGGCCCCTACGCCGACGAAGTGAACATGGCGTGGCTCTGGGCGCGTTTGCGGGCGCGCAGTTTCAAGTTGGGCTACTTCCAGGGCGGCTTCCAGGCCTTCTGTGAGCGCCTGCTCGCCGCGATTCGCCAGCAGGGGGTGGAGGTGTGCTTGAACTGCCCCATCAGCCATGTGCAGCAGCATGCCGATGGCGGCTGGACGGTGCAGATGCCCGGGCAGGGCACGGCTAGCTTCGACCAACTGCTCGTCACCGGCGCACCCAGCCTCTTGCAGCGCCTCGTCCCGCAATTGCCCCCCGCCTACTTGGGCCAACTCGCCCAACTCCGCTCCATGGGCGCCGTCGTGGTGACCCTCGCCCTCACCCAGCCGCTCACCGGCGGGCTCTACTGGATCAATATGCCCAAGGATCAATTTCCCTACCTTGCGCTTGTCGAGCATACCAACTTTATTGAGGCGCAGCATTACGGTGGCGACCATCTCATCTACTTGGGCGATTATTTAGAGCCTGAGCATGAATTTTTTACTTTAAGTAAAGAACAACTCTTGGCACGCTTTTTGCCATCATTACAGCGCGTTAACCCGGCCTTCAGCCCGCACTGGGTACGGGCGAGTTGGCTGCACCGCGAACGTTATGCGCAGCCGATTGTACCTGTCGGCCACAGCCGCAACATTCCGCCGCTGCGCACACCCTTGCCGGGGCTCTACTGGGCCAGCATGAGCCAAGTCTACCCTTGGGATCGCGGCACCAACTTCGCCGTCGAAATCGGGCAGCGCGTTGCCGGCAAAATGCTGGGCGAACCAAGCTCCCCCTAATGCCAGTTATGCGTGACGAGCGACAAGTAGGGTATGCCGCGTAGATTTACCCCAAAAAGGGAAAGAATCCCCGATTCCATAAGGAAATTCTTGACATGATGAGTCTCGCTAAGTATTATGAACATACTTAGTGTCTCGTCACGCTTGCCACCGGACTGATCCGGTGTTTGCAATCATCCAAGCACAGCGCCACCTGCACTGCGGCAGGCATGCGTTGGCGCACCTTTACAACTACATAGGAGGCTACAGTGTTTGACATACTCTGGGGCGCGCTGGCCCTATTGATTGGGTTAGCAGCCGGCGCTGGCCTGGGTATTTTCTGGGTAAACCACGGCGCCAACGCCCTAGCCGAACGTAAAGCGGCTGAATCTCGTCTGCTGCTTGAAGAGGCTCGTTCGCAGCAGAAGGAGATTTTGCTCCAGGCGAAAGATGAAGCCCTGCGGCTGCGCAACGAGGCGGAAGCAGAATTGCGCGAGTCGCGCCAAGGATTGCAAAGGCAGGAAGAACGGCTGCAAAAGAAGGAGGAGAATCAGGATCGCAAGTTGGAGGGCTTGGAGCGGCGTGAACGTCAACTCCAAAGTCGTGAGCGTCAGATTGAACAGTCGCACCAAGAGACGGAACGGCTCAAGGTGGAACAGGTCAATGAACTGGAACGCATCTCGCAACTCAACCGCGAACAGGCGCGGGCGATCATTTTGGCGCAAGTGGAGCGTGAAACACGCGATGACGCCGCACGGCGCATCCGCGAAATAGAACAGCAAGCAAAAGAAGAGGCTGAAAAGACGGCGCGCAAAGTTATCGGCTTGGCCGTACAGCGCTGCGCTAGTGAGTATGTGGCAGAGATTACGGTTTCTACGGTAAACTTGCCCAGCGAAGAGTTGAAAGGGCGCATTATTGGCCGCGAAGGACGCAATATTCGCGCTTTTGAACAATTTACTGGTGTTGATATTATCGTTGATGATACCCCTGAAGCGGTTACCCTTTCGTGCCACGACCCGGTACGGCGTGAGGTTGCCCGCGTTGCGTTGATCAAGTTGCTCAAAGATGGTCGCATCCATCCTTCGCGCATTGAAGAGGTGGTGCAAAAGACACAGGCTGAAATTGATCTTGTTATGCGTGAAGAGGGTGAGCGCGTGGCCTACGAGGCCAATGTGCAAGGTCTGCACCCTGATCTGATTAAACTCCTGGGGCGGCTCAAATACCGTACCAGTTATGGACAGAACGTGCTCCAACATTCGTTGGAATCTTCGTTACTGGCGGCGCATATGGCCGCCGAATTGGGCGCAAATATCAGTGTCGCCAAGACTGCGGCGCTGTTGCACGATATTGGAAAGGCGGTTGACCACGAGGTGCAAGGGCCGCACGCCCTGATTGGGGCCGATATTGCCCGACGCCTTGGCCGTTCGCCGGCGATCATCCACGCTATCGCCGCGCACCACCACGATGAGGAACCCACGACCGTGGAAGCGTTCCTCGTTATCGCCGCCGATGCCATCTCTGGAGGGCGCCCCGGTGCCCGCCGCGAGACGCTCGACCTTTACATCAAGCGCCTCGAAGCGCTTGAGACCGTCGCCACGTCATTTACGGGGGTGCAACGCGCTTTTGCGGTGCAGGCCGGACGCGAAGTACGGGTGCTAGTGCAACCCGAACAGATTGATGATCTTGCTAGCATCCATCTGGCCCGCAATGTCGCCAAAAAGATCGAGGAGAGTTTGCAATACCCCGGTCAGATTAAGGTGACCATTATCCGTGAGACGCGGGCAGTGGATTATGCGCGCTGAGACGGCTTTTGGAGCCAAGCCCCAAAAGCTCTTTTTTGTTGCGCGTTGGCGGTTTTGTCGCCAACGCGCAACAAAAAAGAAGGTACTTGTAAGCAAGCGAAGCTGCTATGTATTCCAAGCAGTTTTGAGTGATCATCCGCCGATTGCTTGTGGTACAATCTATTACTTGGTGCTGTCGTTACCAACAGCGCTCGGTCAGTGTGAAGGAGGGTGGCACAATGAGCCTCGAGACCTCCCCGGGTGAGCCGATCAACAACCTACCGTCCGCCAAAGAGGAGAATCGTATGACCAATGCTCAGTCGGCGCAGACAGCGCGCGCTGTTGGTGCCAGTAAGCCTCAAGTTGCTCAAACTCAGCATGCGGCTGAAGTGCTGAAGGTTTCGACACGCTCACGCCCTAGCGCCGTTGCCGGTGCTATCGCTGGGGTTATCCGCGAGAATGGTATGGCCGAAGTGCAGTCTATCGGTGCAGGCGCAACCAACCAAGCGATTAAAGCCGTTGCAATTGCGCGCAGTTACCTTAATGAAGAGGGGATTGATATCGTTTGCATCCCTTCGTTCATTGATGTGGCGATTGATGATGAGGAGCGCACTGCGATCCGCTTACTCATTGAACGCCGATAGCCTCCTATGTGGTAGCTAACTGTATAGGCTCTTTGCGGTATCGTGCATAGCGATCCCCAGCTCTCACCAAGTTCGTGAGGGCTGTCTTTTTTTGTTCCGATTTGGCGGCTTCGCCGCCAAATCGGAACAAAAAAAGGTCGGGGGCCAAGCCCCCGAACCCCTGCGTGCAGGGTCGCTGCGTCGGGGGCCAA
>RSAS01000453.1 GCA_003934145.1 Candidatus Viridilinea halotolerans
AGGACGCGAGGACGCGAGGACGCGAGGACGCGAGGACGCGAGGACGCGAGGACGCACCCCTCCGCGTCTCCACGTCTCCGCGTCTCCGCGTCTCCGCGTCTCCGCGTCTCTTCGTCTCTGCGCCGCGTAACTCCACCATGGTATACTAGGCCGTGCAGCCGCCCCAACTTTTTGTATAAATTGAGACTGCCTTGCACATAGGGTGCCACTACTGGAAGGCCTTCTGGTGTGGTGGACTCCGTTTCGGCGTGCAAAGATTCTGTTTCTTCGTTCTTCGTTCTTCGTTCTTCGTTCTTCGTTCTTCTGTTCTTCTGTTCTTCTGTTCTTCTGTCCCTCTGTTCTTCTCGTGCGGGGGTATTTCCAATGATTGTCGGTGTTCCATCAGAGACGTTTCCTGGCGAGCAACGGGTGGCACTGGTACCCAGTGATGTGGCGTTGCTCAGTAAGCTTGGGCTGAAGGTGCAGATCGAGGCGGGGGCGGGGGTCGCTGCGGGTTTTCCTGATGCCCAGTATGTCGAACGGGGGGCCACAGTAGCCGCCTCACGCGAGGCGCTCTTCGCGAGTGCCGACATGCTCTTTCAGGTACGGGCAGCCGGAGCTGCCCATGGCAAAGGGGCGAACGATCCGCGCTTGCTGCGGCGCGGCCAACTGGTGATGGGCTTTTTTGATCCGTTTTGGCAAGCGCAGTATATTGCGAAGCTGGCTGAGCAGGGCGTAAACGCGCTGGCGCTAGAGTTGGTGCCGCGCATTAGCCGCGCCCAGAGCATGGACGCGCTCTCTTCGATGGCGACGATTGTTGGCTATAAGGCCACCCTGCTCGCGGCGATGGAACTCCCACGTATATTCCCGATGCTGATGACCGCCGCTGGCACGGTTACGCCAGCACGGGTCTTTGTGATCGGGGCCGGCGTGGCGGGCCTTCAGGCATGTGCCCAGGCGAAGCGCATGGGCGCCCGCGTGGAAGCCTACGACGTGCGCGCAGCGGTCAAGGATCAGGTCGAGAGCGTAGGGGCCAAGTTTGTCGAACTGCCGCTCGAAACGGGCAACAGCGAAGATAAGGGCGGCTATGCGAAGGCGCAGGACGAAGATTTCTACCGCCGCCAGCGCCAGTTGATGAGCGAGGTGGTGGCGCGCAACGATGTGGTGATTACCACTGCGGCCATTCCCGGCAAACGTTCGCCTGTGCTTATCACCCGCGAGATGGTGCAGGGCATGCAACCCGGCTCGGTGATCGTTGACCTCGCCGCCGAGCATGGCGGCAACTGCGAAATAACCCGCGCCGATGAGGTGGTGCATGAATATGGGGTGAAGATCTTGGGGCCAACCAACCTCGCAGCCACCGTGCCCAACCATGCCAGCCAACTCTACAGCCGCAACCTCGTCAACATCGTGCGCCTCGCGGTGAAGGATGGCCAACTCAACCTAATCACCGACGACGAGATTGTGCGCGAGGCGTTGGTGGCCCACGCGGGCGAAGTGTGCAATGCACGGGTGCGTGAGTTGTTGGGGGCAGGGAGTGCGACGGCGCCGTAGCACAGCGTTCTTTTGTTCCGTTTGGGATGGTTTCACCTTGCGGCGATCTGCCTTACAGTTTGGTGGGGAGGTGCGGAGGGCTACGCCCTCCGCATCCTCTGGGATGGGGGTTTTGCAGGGGCCAGGCCCCCGCACCCCCAACGCGGCAGACGGTAAAGGGGCTACGAACCATCCCTTTGGGCAGCTTCGCCAGCTTATCGAAGCCACAGGCCGCCCGCACAACTCACCAGAAAAGGAAGACCATGGATCTGCTCGTTGTTGCCCTTACCGTCTTTGTTCTTGCCATTTTCATCGGCGTTGAGATCATCACCAAGGTGCCACCGACGCTGCACACCCCATTGATGTCGGGGTCCAATGCCATTTCGGGCATTACGCTGGTGGGGGCGATCATCGCCACGGGCGCTCAAACCTCGCTCATTACGACCATCTTCGGCTTCTTGGCTATCGTCTTTGCAACGATCAATGTTGTTGGTGGCTTCATGGTCACCAACCGGATGCTCGGCATGTTCCGCCGGAAGGACTAAGTATGCTGCCCGATTGGTTTATCAACTTGGCCTACTTGGCCGCAGCGGTGCTCTTTATTGTTGGCATCAAAGGGCTGACCCATCCGCGCACTGCCGTGAATGGCAACCGTTTGGGTGCAATTGGCATGCTGCTGGCTGCAGTTGCCGCGATGCTCGATAAGCAGGTGCTGAGCTACGAATGGATTCTTGGGGGCATTGTGGTCGGCGCGGCCATCGGGGCGATTATGGCGGTGCGCGTGCAGATGACCGATATGCCCCAGATGGTCGCGTTGCTCAACGGATTTGGCGGTATCTCTTCGTCTCTCGTCGCGGGCGCGGCGCTGCTCGCAGCGGTGGCGGTCAGCGGCGCAAATGTTTCGCTGCAGTTCACCATCGCCGGGGCGGCTTCGGGCCTAGTTGGTGCGGTCACCTTCTGGGGCAGTCTCGTCGCCTTTGGCAAGCTCCAGGGGCTCATTGGCGATATTCGTTTTCGCGGGGCGCAGCCGCTCAATGCGACGCTTTTGACGATTGCGCTCGCCTTTGGCGTTTGGCTCGCCATTGACCCGACGGCCAATTGGGCCTATTGGGGTCTGATTATCGCCGGAAGCCTGCTTGGTCTCTCGCTGGTCTTTCCGATTGGCGGCGCCGATATGCCCGTGGTTATCTCGCTGCTCAATTCCTACTCGGGCATTGCGGCGGCGGCCACCGGCTTCGTGCTGAACAACAATGCCCTGATCATCACCGGCTCGCTGGTGGGCGCATCGGGTGTCATTCTCACCAGCATCATGTGCAAGGCAATGAATCGCTCGCTGCCCAACGTCCTCTTCGGCATTGGTGCGCCCGCCGATGGGGGTGGGGCCAGCGAAGATGAAGTCTACGCGGGCAAGGTCAAGTCGGCCCACGCCGACGAGTTGGCCATGATGATGGAGACCGCCCGCCGCGTCGTGATTGTGCCCGGCTATGGCATGGCGGTCTCGCAGGCGCAACACGCCGTGCGCGACTTGGTGCAGGAGTTGGAGCGGCGCGGGGTTGAAGTGGAATTTGCCATCCATCCGGTGGCAGGACGCATGCCTGGCCACATGAATGTGCTGCTGGCCGAAGCGGACATTCCCTACGAACAGATGAAGGAGATGGACGAGATCAATCCATCCTTCGAACAGACCGACGTAGTGATTGTGATTGGGGCCAACGATGTGGTTAATCCGGTGGCGCGTACCAATCCGAGTAGCCCGATTGCGGGCATGCCTATTCTCAACGTAGACAAAGCGCGCAGTGTAATTGTGATCAAGCGCAGCCTCAGCGCGGGTTTCGCGGGCATTCCCAACCCGCTCTTCGCTGCTGAAAACACGCTGATGCTCTTTTCGGATGCAAAGAAGGGTGCGTTAGACATTATGAATGCACTGAAGGCGGGGTAGGGGTGAGGCGACCCGCTCGAAACATCCTTATTTCGTCGATTGTGACGGCAAAGCCGTCACAATCGACGAAATAAGGATGTTACAATAAAATCCAGGTATTGAACTAAAGGAAACACTCTATGACTAGTTTACAGCAAGACACTATCAGCAATAATGAAGAAGAAGAGCATTCGGCTATTGGCGAGTATGATATTACTTCGTCGCCTAATGATTTTAATGTACTTACGCTATTTAATTTTATCGAGTCTGGTGCTATCAAAATCCCTGGTTTTCAACGCAATTATGTATGGGACATAAAGCGAGCATCGCGGCTTATTGAGTCGCTACTCATTGGCTTGCCTGTTCCTCAAATCTTTCTTTACGAAGAGAAACGCAATAAATTCCTCGTCATTGATGGGCAACAGAGATTAATGTCTATCTACTACTTCATTAAGGAGCGGTTTCCAAAAAAAGAGAAAAGAACAGATTTACGAAAAATCTTTGATGAGCATGGTAAAATCCCTAGTGATGTATTTTATGACTCCCTGTTCGACAGTGATCCTATGGTTCCCTGATTTTCCTGATTACCCACTTG
>RSAS01000197.1:0-15668 GCA_003934145.1 Candidatus Viridilinea halotolerans
CATTGAGATGCCATGCTCGGCTTTCAGCTATCGGCTATCGGCTATCGGATTTGGTGTTACGCCCCTGGCGGGCCTGCCGACGGGGGTGCGGGGGCATGGCCCCCGAAAAAATCCCCCCCTTCCGGCGGGGTTGACGGGGCCGCAGGCCCCGTAACGTAAGACGCATGGGCTGCGCCGTCAATATGCGACAAGCGCCACTTGGTAAAAGAATCGTTATCATGCTGTTGCACAGCGGCTACAACCTAGTGTTATCATAGGAGCATATCTACGAGGGAAAGGCATCGCTGTGACGGCCAAGATTTTGATTGTTGATGACGATCCTGGGATCATCGATCTGCTTGTACGCATTCTCACCCGTGATGGCTATACCCCGATCATTGCGCGCAACGGCGTTGAGGCGCTGGAGCAGGTGGAGCGTGAGCCCCCCGATCTCATCCTGCTTGACGTAACGATGCCGCTGCTTGATGGCTTTGCGGTCTGTAAGCGTCTCAAAGACAATGAGGCCACGGCGCTGATTCCGGTGACGATGCTTACCGGCCTTGACGACCGCGATAATCGCCAACGCGGCCTTGAGGTGGGCACCGACGATTTCCTCACCAAGCCCTTTGACACGAGCCTGTTGCGCGCCCGTATTATTTCGCAGCTACGGCTCAAGCGGCTCACCGACCAGTTAGAGCGCACCGAGCATGTGATTTTTATGTTGGCGCTCGCCGTTGAAGCCAAAGATTCCTACACTGAAGGCCATCTACGCCGCTTGGCGAGTTATAGCGAGCAGTTGGCGATTGCGGCGGACGTTCCGCTGCATCAACTCAAGGCCATTCGTTTCGGCGGGTTGTTGCACGATATTGGCAAAATCTCGATTGATGATGCGATTTTACGCAAACCAAGCGCTCTGACCCCCGAAGAGTACGAACAGATCAAACAGCACCCCGAATATGGGGCGCGCATTGTGCAACCGATGCGTTTTGCCGCCGACGTCGCGCCGATTATCCGCCACCACCACGAAAGTTGGGACGGCCATGGTTACCCAACGGGACTGTGTGGTGAGGAGATTCCCTTGGGGGCGCGCATTGTTGCTGTCGTAGATGCGTATGATGCGATGATGACCGACCGCCCCTACCGGCGCGGCCTGGGCCTTGACGAGGCGTTACACCGCCTTCAGGCGGGTAGCGGTACCCAATGGGATCCGCACCTTGTTGAACTCTTCATCGCGATGGTCAAAGAGGGGCGGCTGAGGCGGCCTTCGATGACGCAGAGTTTACTTGAAGCCCAAGTGTGAACTAAAAAGAGGTGGTGGGGAGAACCTGGTTCTCCCCACCACCTCTTTTTAGTTCAGCCACAGGCTCTTGCGTTGCGGTGCGCCCAGCTTACGAAAGCCCGGCCCAAAGGGGCGCGTGCGCACCACCTTGCCTAGACAAGTTAGGCGCTCTTCAGCGGCGGCGATCAAACTGGTTAGTGTGCGCAGATCGTCGCGGCTCAGGTTGAGGCCGACGTTGTTGAGCCAGAGCTGCAAGCCACCATTGGGGGCCGGTTCAAGGCGGTAGTAGCCACGCCGCAGCAGGGGCAGTTCCTCTTCCTGCGCCCAATCCTCAAGCAGGGCTGCGAGGTGGGGCAGATCAAAAAGAGCAATGCGCAGCGTGGCGTCATCCCAGAGCAAACGCAGCGTACCATCTTGGGCAAAGGCGAGCATACGTCCAGGGGTGGCATGCGCCAGGGTGGTGAGTTGCAGATCCATAGTTGGGACTTATTCCTCTTCGGCGACACGCCGAGCTAGACGGCGACGAAAACGGCGGTGGAGATGTTCGAGTAGCGGCTGGCCATCGCGCACATGCTGCAAGATTACGTCGCGGGTGGTGGCCGGATTGAGGCTGAGATAGGGATAGAGGCCAGGGATGACCGTGAGTACAGGGCCATCGTCGCAGTGATCCTGACAAGCGGTTTCCGCCACCTGTACCTGCGCAGCAAGGCCCGCCTCAAGCAGCGCGGCCTGGGCTGCCCCCAGAATCTGTTGCGCCCCGGCCCGCTTGCAATGCTTGGCAGTGCAGATTGCGACGCACGGCTGACCTACACGCGCCAGATGTTCGACTTTTACTTCACCTTTGCCCATGCGGGTTGGCGTCCTTTGGTTGTCGTTTTTCTTGTTGCGTTGTGGCGGCTTCGCCGCCACAACGCAACAAAAAGAGTTTTGCGGGGGAGGCGCAGCCTCCCCCGCGCCCCTGCGCCGGGCGGGGTTTTTGGGGGCGATGCCCCAAAACCCGCTGGCAGTAGGCGCTTTAGCGCCGTTCCGCTGGTAGTAGGCGCTTTAGCGCCGTTCAAGGGCTGCTTACGGGGCTACGAACCACGTTCGCTTGCTTAACTTGATGGGTATGGAGGCTGCGCTCCGCGCTCCGCCGGATGGGGGGGGCATGCACGGGCATCAAGTTCCTGCGCACACCCTTGGTGGAGACGACTCAGTACCCAGCCTAGCCAACCTAAGCCTAATGCTAACGTAAGCTGAAGAAACTCCAACCAGATGCTCATAGCGTACCTAGTAGCTCAGTATATACAAACCACTTCTGGTAGTATAACGTAAGATACACAGTTGTCTAGTTGTGAATGTTGAAACTACTATGCTTGGGGAGCGAGCAGGATCTCTAGATCGCAGGCATACGCCTTACGAAAGAGGCCCGCGCGGCGACTGGCGTCCCAGACTTCGAGTTGTGCGTCGCCGGTGGCCGTAACCATGATGCGCATGGGGTTGCCCAGTTCGACACGGAGCCCCGTGACAACTTGGCTCTTGCCGCGTTCGAGGTATTCGGCGATGCGCAAGAGCGCACTGAGGCGCGCAATGCGGGTGCTATCGTCGGGTTGCAGCACGGCGGCGTAGGGCGCGGCATCGCTGAAGCCTTTGCGGTGGTTGCGCACAAGGGCGCTGAGCATGATGCTTTCGCGGTGGCTGAAGCCGAGCAGTGAGCTGTTGTGGACAAGGTATTCGCCGTGCTTGTGGTGATCGTAGTAGCCTACGGCCACGCCGATGTCGTGAATCAATGCCGCTTGGGCCAGTAGGTCGCGCTCCCATGCGCCATAACCATGCACGCTACTCAACTGATCAAAGAGGCTCAAGCTTATTTCGGCCACCTTACGGCAGTGCGCCTCTTGGAAGTGGCTCAAGCGGGCGAGGTTGCGCACGCTAAAGCCGCGCGGATCTTCCAGCAGGGGCGGATCGCTGGGGGCCAAGAAGTGGGCGTAGAAGAGGCCCTCACGCAGGCCTTGGCCGCTGACCATGAGTTCGCTGAAGCTCCCGTGATCCATCAAGGCCTCAATGATCACGGCGCCCGCTAGGGTCACGTCGGCGCGATCACTCTTCAGGCCGGAAATCTGTTCGCGTTCGCGGCGGGTCTTCTGCGCCAACTGCTCGCTGATGGCCGCCACGGCGGCGCGGGTCAGCGTGTAGGCATGCACGCGATCGAGTGGGTAGTTGCGCGCCTTGATGTCTACGCGGGCCAGTGTGCGCACTGTACCACCCATGCCCACCAGACGCTGTCCGGCTTTGCCCTTGAGCCATTCCAGTGCGCCAAAGGCTTGTTGGGCCGCTGCACGTAGCTCGCGTAGATCGCGTTTGCTAATGGGGTCACTGTTTACATAACGCTCGGTAAAACGCAATACTCCGGCCTGCACCGAAAAGCTCTCTGTCGAGCGGCCATTCTCCACTGCGACCACCTGGGTCGATCCGCCTCCGGTATCAAAGGTAAAGCCGTCGCGCAGCCCTAACGCATTGGCTGCGCCCAAAAAGCCGTAGTAGGCCTCTTCTTGGGCGCTGATAATACGCAGATCGAGGCTGGTCGCAGCCCGCAACGCCGTCCAGAAATCAGCTTGGTTTACCGCTTCACGGATGGCGCTGGTGCCAACGGCAACGACTTCATCTACGCCAGTGCTGCGACAAAGGCGGTCGAACATACTCAGCGCGTGTACGGCGCGCCGGATCGGTTCCGGCTTGAGTTCGCGGCTCGCCCCCACCCCTTCCGCCAAACGTACCGCCTCACTTACTTCGTCGATCAGGCGAAAGCAGCGCCCGCGCTCATAGGCCATGACGATCAGGCGGGTGGTGTTGGAGCCGAGATCAATAATGCCGATTTTTTGCATGATTTTGGTTGATGGGTTTAAGGGTGCGCGCGGGAACCACGTTCCCGCTTGGGAAAGGGTGCGCGCGGGAACCAGGTTCCCGCGCGCACCCCACAGCTAAAGGGGTTTTGGGGCTTGCCCCAACAAACATCACGCAGGTGTGGGCGGACTTGGTTCGCCCAACACCTCTTGCAATAGAACGGCCACCGCATCCAAATCATCGTAACCGATAATGAGCGGTGGCAGGAGGCGCAGCACATTAGGGCCGGCGGGCAGGGCGAGCAGGCCGCGTTCGAGCAGGCTTTGCAACACAGGTTGCACGCGCTGCTTGAGCTCAAGACCGACCAGCAGCCCTTGGCCGCGCACTTCGCGGACGCCGCGCAGGTTCAGTTCGCGCAGGCGCTGCAAGAGCCATGCGCCCTTTTCGACAGCCTGTTGCGGAATCCGCTCCTCTTGGTAGACACGCAGCGCCGCACGAGCCACCGCGCAGAGTAACGGCCCGCCGCCGAAGGTCGTCCCGTGGGCTCCACCTGGCAGCGATCCGTGGCGCTCGTGAATGGCCACCGCGCCCATGGGCAGGCCCGCCGCAATGCTCTTGGCCAAAATGAGCAGATCGGGCTGCACTCCGCTATGCTCGACCGCGAAGAGCCGCCCCGTGCGCCCAAAGCCAGTCTGCACCTCGTCTACCAGCAGCAATGCTCCGTGGGCAGCACAGATACGCCGCGCAGCATCGAGGTAGCCCGCCGGGGCGGGGCGCACGCCCCCTTCGCCCTGCACCGGCTCCAGCAGCACCGCCGCCGTCTGCTCATTCACCGCCGCCTCTAGCGCGGCGACATCGCCATAGGCCACATGGCTAAAGCCAGGCACGAGCGGCGCGAAGGGCTCGCGGTACTTAGGCTCCCAGGTGGCACTGAGCGCACCCATGGTACGCCCGTGGAAGCCGCGCATGGTAGCAATTACCTGCTGCCGCCCCGTCAGCAGACGGGCAAACTTGAGCGCCGCCTCGACCGCTTCTGCACCCGAGTTGCAGAGAAAGATGCGGGCGGGCATAGGGAGAACCGCCGCCAGTTCTTGCAGATAGGCAGCCCGTTGGTCGTTATAGAAAATTTCGGGACAGTTGAGCAGTGTGGTCGCCTGGGCTTGGATGGCGGCCACAATCGCAGGATGGCAGTGGCCCAGATTGGCGGCACCCTGGCCACCCACGCAATCGATGTAGGCGCGGCCAGCGGCGTCATAGAGCCGTGCGCCCGCCCCGCGCACCAGGGCCACGCCACGCTTCGGGTAGAGGCCGGAGGTATGTTGCTGCTCGGTGGTGATGATGGTGGTGTTGTCGTTCATGGGGGCACATTATACCAGTGGAGCGGCGCGAGGGGGCCAAGAGCGTCAATCAGCTTGCTGCGGAGCATTTGGTGAAATCGCCTTCATCAATGAAGGCAACATTCGGGAGAGGCATAGCCTCCCCCGAACCCCCGCCACGCAGTTTAGCCCAGCGTGCGCCGCAGCCCCTCTGCGGTCGTGATGCGTGGGCCGTAGCCAAAGTCGCGCTGGGCGGCGCTGTGATCAAACCAGTGGCTGCGCCCCAGTTGGCTCACCAGCATGCGTGTGAAGGGTGGCTCGCCCGGCAGATTGAGGCTCACATAGAGTTTTTCGAGCCATCCCGCGCCACGCATCGCGGTAGACAGCGCAACCTTGCGGCGCACCGGCTTTAGCCCTGAACGTTGTAAAATTTCGTTGATAAACGTCCACAAATTTACCGGCTGCTCTTGGCCGACAAAGTAGGGCCGTCCGCGCAGCGGCGAACGTTCACCCAAAGCGTCGGCGGCAAGAATGTGCGCTTCGGCGGCATTCTCTACGTAGGTGACATCAACGAGATTGGTGCCATCGCCAATCTGTACGAGACGCCCCCAGCGGGCGCGCGCCAGCAGGCGCGGGAAGATGTGAGGATCGCGTGGGCCCCAGATAATATGCGGACGAATCGCCGTCGTTGCCAGATCCGTGCGCGCCAGCACATAGCCCTCGGCGAGCGCTTTCGTCGCCGCGTAGGCCGAAAGGTGGCGTGCGGGGATGGGCGTAGACTCGTCTACGCCCTGGAGATCCTCTTCGCCAATGGCTACCGAGGGCGACGAGGTGTAGACCAACTTGGGCACCCCCGCCTTCTCTGCCGCCCGCACCACCCGCTGCGTCGCCGAGACATTACTGCGATAAAAATGGTCAAACGGCCCCCAAATGTCCGCCTTGGCGGCCACATGGAAGACCACTTCGACCCCGCGCATGGCTGCCGCCAAAGGCATTGCCGCTTCCGCCCGCCCCAAATCGGCCTGAAAACACTCGACCCCCATGGCCGCCAATTCCGGGTAGGGCTGACGCCCAACAACGCGCACGCGATCACCACGCGCCAGCAATTGCTCGACTACGCAGCGCCCGACAAAACCATTCCCGCCCGTGACAAGGGTAAGCATAGAAGGAATCTTTCTCAAGAGGTGGGTTTCATTTTTTGTTGCGTGTTGGCGGCTTTGCCGCCAACACGCAACAAAAAAGAGGTAATACTTTGCGCCTTTGCGCCTTTGCGGCTTTGCGCGAGAAAAAGGAATCCCCGCACTTTGCGCCTTTGCGCCTTTGCGGCTTTGCGCGAGAAAAAGGAATCCCCGCGTCCCCGCGTCCCGCGTCCCCGCGTCCTGCCGCGCCTACACCCGCCCCGCCGCCCAGATCGCCAACTGCTCGCGGAAGATCTTCGCGTTGTGACGGATGTCCACCGGGAAACTGGGGTGGAGCAGGAAGGTCTGGATGGGGGCGGTCATGGGGTAGCGGGCGGCAAGGTTGCGCAGTTCGCCGATAAGAATCTTGACCGCAGCCGGATCGCGCATGATACGGCGGTTGCGCGGTTCGATGATCACCACCGGCGTCTGGTGGCCCGCTGGGCCAATGCCGACGAGGGCGCTGCGGGCGACGGCGGAATTTTGGTTGAAGACGAGCTCGACTGGCTCGGTGTAGAGTGTGCCATGTGCCGTTCCCGTGACGACGCGGTGGCTCTTGCGCCCATAGAACCAGAGGCGGCCTTCGTCATCCAGGTAGCCCAGGTCGCCCATACGATGCCAGATCGCTGCGCCCTCAGCGATTTTGGCCTTCGCCGTCGCCTCGGGGCGGTTGATGTAACTGCGTGTCACCGCCGGGCCTTTGACCACAATTTCGCCGACTTGATAGGCCGGTAGCACCAGTGCAACATCCCAAGTTGACATAACATCTTCATCAATTGGAATGATACGCAGCGTCACTTCGGGCACCGGGCGGCCCACGCACGTTCCGGCCAGCGGATCGCCGCCGCGCGCCGCATTGGCGGCCTGCACCTCGCGCCCATTGATCGAGGCGACGGGCAGCGCCTCGGTAGCCCCATAGGGCGTATGGGTATCGGCGCTAGGATCGAGCATCGGGCGGAAGCGCTCGTGCAGATCGGCAGGCACCGGCGCACCGGCCATCATCACGCGGCGCAATGTCGGCAAGCACACCTTCTGCTCCAGACCATAGGTTGTCACCTTGCGCCAAATCGCGGGCGAGCCGAAGGTCGAAGTCACCGCCTGATCCTGCATGAAGGCAACCACCGCTGCCGGATCGCAGCTCGCCGGACGGGTCGGATCAATCGGCGGAATGGCCGACGTACAGCCCAAGGCGACATTAAAGAGCGCAAAGAGTGGAAAAGCGGGCATGTCAACCTCACCCGGCGCAAGCTGAAAGAGGTTGCGCAACAAACGCACCTGCGCCTCAAACATGCCGTGGCTGTAGAGAACACCCTTGGGAATGCCAGTGCTGCCCGTGGTAAAGATAATCGCCGCATCGTCATCGCCATGCACCGGCGCCAGCGGAAAGGGCGTCGTCAGCGTGGGGCTCAGGTCGGCGAGGTTAACATCGCCAAACGGTGCGAAACGCGAACCCACCACCACACTGCGTTGCACCGTCTTAAAGGCATGGGGAAAGAGCAGCCGCGCCAGATGCGCCCGGGGCACGCCCACAAGCGCATCGGGTTCACATTCGGCAATACACTGAATGAGATTACGACGACCCATCGCCGGATCAATCATGATCGGCACCGCGCCCAGCTTCATCAGCGCAAAAGTTAAACTAATCAACGGCAGACCAGCCGGCACCATCAAGAGCACCCGCGTCCCCTGGCGCAACCCGATGCTGCTCATGCCCCAGGCATAGCGGTCACTTACCAGATCCAGTTCCGCGAAGTTCAGCTTACGGTAGATCGTCGCCCCAGCGCGATCCTGGCCCGTACCCATCACCACCGCCACCTGAGCAGGCCGCTCGCGGGCCATCGCGGGGAGGTGGCGGGCGATATTGGCACTTGTGGGTGTAGACATGGGCATCCTTTGTGGGTGCTGCTGGTAAATGGGTGATGCACCGCCAAGGGGATGGGCGGTAGTGCCGTGCCCCTACTAGAATTACACGGTATCGATTATTTACCAGCAGTACCTTTGTTATGGTAGGGGTTCAGGGTTCAGGGGAGTACAGATTTGTGGTGGCGATGCGCCTTTAACACCGCCGCCGTCTGATCCTCCACCTGCTCCATGATGAAATGCTGCGCCACAGGTTTGCGTCCAGCGGCCCTCATGGTAGCACGAAGCCTAAGATCGGCAAAGATGCATTCATCCTAAACCTTTCGGCCTAGCGGCCTTTCGGCTATAATGGCCTTCCGGCGGGGTTTAAGGGGCCTGCGGCCCCTAAAGTTACTGCGTATGGGCCGCAGGCCCTCCAAGACGCCAATCGAGTTAATGCAAAAGGCAAAAACAACTATGCGACTGATCATTGTCCGTCATGGCGAGAGCGAGTGGAATCGGATTCACCGTTATCAGGGGCAGATGGATGCGGCTCTCTCCGATTTGGGGCTGCGTCAGGCCGAAGCCTTGGCCGAGCGGCTTAAGGCCGAGCAACTTGACCAGATCTACAGCAGTACGCTCCAGCGGGCGGCACGCACCGCGCAGGCGATTGCGGTACACCACACCAATACCCCCTTCGCCTACTCCGATGCGCTCTTGGAGATCCATCATGGCGAATGGCAAGGCAAATTCGCTGACGAAATCACTGCCAATTACGCCGCAGGTTTGCGTGAATGGCGTGAACACCCCACACGCTCGCAGATGCCTGGCGGCGAGAGTTTTTCCAATGTCCTCAAGCGCACGCTCGACTTCCTTGATGAGTGCCTCGTGAAGCACCGCGATCAGACCGTGCTGGTCAGCACCCACGATGTCATCGTCAAGATCTTCGTCGCTCACGCCCTCGGCATGGACATGGATCGCATCAACCGCATCTGGGTGACCAATGCCAGTATCTCGGTGATCGAGTATGGTAGCGAATTGCCCTACCTTGTGAGCCTGAGCGAAGCCTGCCACCTCGGCAAGATGGCCAGCACTCGTGAGGGGCAGAAGGCGCTGTAGGAGGCGCGCGAGACCCTGGTTCCCTTTTGCAATTTAGCGGGGTGGCTATGCGGAGGGCTACGCCCTCCGCATAGCCACCCCGCTGGGATGGTGGGGGGTGCGGGAGCGATGCACCATGCGCACTACGTTAATTCGTAACTTCCTAAACTTCACTTGCATCTAAATCTTGTGTGCATCACAGTCACACCGCGCCCCCGCCCCCCCCCCAGCGCGGCAACGACAAAATCCAAAGTGATCACGAACCATTTTTTAGATTGGAAAAAATATGTGGAAGTTACTCGCTTTCTTACAAAAAAACCTTGTTTGGAGCATTCCGGCAGCGCTACTGCTCGGTCTGCTCTATGGTTCATGGGTTGATGCTGCACCATTACGCATGCTCATCATACCCTTGACCTTCCTCATGGTCTATCCAATGATGGTTACGCTTGACCTGAAACAGCTCGCGGTGGGTGGCGATCTGCGCCTACAGATGGTCACCCAAGGCCTCAATTTTGGGGTAATTCCCTTCCTGGGTTTTGCCATTGGGAACCTCTTTTTTGCCAATCAGCCGATGATTATCGTTGGCCTGCTGCTCACGGCGCTGCTGCCCACTTCGGGCATGACCATCTCGTGGACTGGTTTTGCCAAGGGCAATACGCTGGCCGCTGTGCGCATGACGGTGCTTGGCTTGCTGCTTGGCTCTCTCGCTACACCGATCTATCTTAAGCTTTTAATGGGCACGAGCATTGATGTGCCAATGGGCGACATCTTTAGCCAAATCGTCATGATTGTCTTCTTGCCAATGGTGGCTGGCTACCTCACCCAGCGACTCTTGATCCGTACCTACGGGATGCAACGGTATAACAGTGAACTAAAGGCGAAATTTCCTCCGCTTTCAAGCCTGGGGGTGGTTGGTGTCGTCTTTATCGCGATGGCCCTCAAAGCACAGACGATCATCAGCAACCCTGCGCTCTTGCTGCAACTCTTGCTGCCCCTGCTGCTGCTCTACGGGCTCAATTTCCTGCTGAGTACCCTGATCGGCAAATTTCTCTTCAATCGTGGTGATGGCATCGCCCTTGTTTACGGCAGTGTGATGCGCAACCTCTCGATTGCGCTCGCGGTCGCGATGACCGCCTTCGGCAGCGACGGTGCGGAAATTGCCCTGATCATTGCCCTTGCCTACATCATTCAGGTGCAAGCTGCTGCATGGTATGTCAAATTCACCGACCGGATCTTCGGGCAAGCCCCCGTGAAGCCTCCGGTAGTTCAAGCGGGTAAACCCTAGGTATCGTTATCCCCCCGTTGGGGCGGCTGCGCCGCCCCAACGGGGGGATATGTTTTGGGTGTGACTGGAATCTGTAGGGCGGTGCCCTACAACCCCGCCGGACAGGGGGAACTGCGGGGGAACCAGGTTCCCCCGCACCCCCTAGCTACACATTTTGGTCACACCCAAATGTTTTGCGGGGGCGGCGTTGCCGCCCCCTACGCATTACGTTTAGGGCTGCCGCCCTAAAACCCGCTTTGGGGCTGTGCCCCAAAGCCCCCTTTTGTTCCGTTTTGGCGGCTTTGCCGCCAAAACGGAACAAAAAGAATTTTCTTGGGTAAGGCGAAGCCTCCCCCAAACCCCCGCCGAGGGTTTAAGTGGCTATGGGAGAACTAGGTTCTCCCGCAGCCACCGCTAGCGCTTCTGGAAGCTAAAGCCCTTGGCCGCAACGTCCACGAAAATGGTATCGCCTTCGGCGAAGGTGCCTTGCAGCAGCTCGAGGGCGAGCGGGTTCTGCAGGCGTTGCTGAATGGCGCGCTTGAGCGGACGTGCGCCGTAGATCGGGTCGTAGCCCTCTTCGGCAAGACGGGCGCGGGCGGCGTCGCTCAGTTCGAGGCGCAGCTTGCGCTCGGCGAGGAGTTGGTGCAGGCGCTCCAACTGGATCGTGACGATCTGGCCGATCTGCGAACGACTCAGCGGGCGGAAGACGATCACTTCGTCGATGCGATTCAGGAATTCGGGACGCAGTTCGTTGCGTAGCTCGTCGAGCACCGCCCCGCGAACCTCGTCTTGCGGCACACCCTCTTGCGTCATCTCTTGGATCATGGTCGAGGCGATGTTGCTGGTCATAATGACGACGCTGTTCTTGAAGTTGACCACCCGCCCATGACCGTCGGTGAGCCGCCCGTCGTCGAGAACTTGTAGCAGGACGTTGAAGACGTCGCTGTGCGCCTTTTCAATCTCGTCGAAGAGGAGTACTGAGTAGGGCCGCCGCCGCACCGCTTCGGTGAGTTGGCCCCCTTCGTCGTAGCCAATATAGCCGGGAGGCGCACCGATGAGGCGGGCGACGGTGTGCTTCTCCATGTATTCCGACATGTCGAGACGAATCATCGCATGCTCGTCGTCGAAGAGGAACGCGGCCAACGCCCGCGCCAACTCGGTCTTGCCGACGCCGGTTGGCCCGAGGAAGAGGAAGGAACCGAGTGGACGGTGGGGGTCTTGCAGGCCCGCACGGGCGCGCCGCACCGCGTTGGCCACGGCGGTCACCGCCTCGTCTTGGCCGACGACGCGCTGGTGCAGACGCTCTTCCATCTTGATTAACTTGGCGACTTCGCCTTCGAGCAGTCTACTCACCGGCACGCCCGTCCAGCGGGCAATCATCTCGGCTATGTCCTGCTCGCGTACCTCTTGGCGTAAGATGCTGGAGCCATCTTCAACGATGTTGGCCTCCGCCTCCTGCAATTTGCGTTCTAGTTCGGCCAGTGTGCCATACTGCAACTCGGCGGCCTTGTTGTAGTCATACTGGCGCTGGGCCTGATCAATCGCAACGCGGGTCTGCTCGATCTGCTCTTTGATATGCTGCACCGCTTCGAGTTGGCCGCGTTCGTTCTGCAAGCGCCCTTCGACCGCGTTGCGCTGTTCGCGCAAATTGGCCAACTCTTGCTCCAACTTCTCGAGGCGCTCTTTGCTTGAACGGTCGGTCTCGCGCTTGAGCGCTTCACGTTCGATTTCGAGCTGCATCATCCGCCGCTTGAGATCGTCAAGCTCCTGCGGATCAGACGTAATCTCCATGCGCAAACGCGCCGCCGCTTCGTCAATCAGATCGATGGCCTTATCGGGCAGGAAGCGGTCGGCGATGTAGCGCTCGGAGAGCACGGCGGCGGCAACCAGCGCCGCATCGGTGATGCGGACGCCGTGGTGAGTCTCGTAGCGCTCTTTGAGACCGCGCAGGATGCTGATCGTATCCTCGACGTTGGGCTGTTCGACGACAACCGGCTGGAAACGTCGTTCGAGCGCGGCATCCTTTTCGATATGCTTGCGGTACTCATCGAGCGTCGTTGCGCCAACCATATGCAGTTCGCCGCGGGCAAGCATCGGCTTGAGCATGTTGCCCGCGTCCATTGCGCCCTCTGCCGCGCCTGCGCCGACCATCGTGTGCAGTTCATCCATGAAGAGGATGATGTCTTCGCGCTCCTGGATCTCCTTGAGTACCGCCTTGAGGCGTTCTTCAAACTCACCGCGATACTTAGCGCCGGCAATGAGTGCGCCCATATCAAGGGCAACCACCTTGCGATCCTTGAGCGACTCGGGCACATCGCCGCGCACAATGCGCTGGGCCAACCCTTCGACAATGGCGGTCTTGCCGACGCCGGGTTCGCCAATCAGCACGGGGTTGTTCTTGGTGCGCCGTGAAAGGATTTGGATGACGCGGCGGATCTCTTCGTCGCGGCCAATCACCGGATCGAGCTTGTTGCGCTGGGCCTGTTCGGTGAGATTGCGCCCATACTGCTCCAACGCGGCATAGGTGCCTTCCGGATTGGGGCTGGTGACGCGCTGGGCACCACGCACCTCGCGCAGCGCAGCGAGCAGCGTATCGCGGCGCAAACCAGCCTGCTTCAAAAGCCGTTCGGCCCCGCCGCCGGCGTGGTCGAGCGTCGCCAAGAGCAGATGCTCGGTCGAAACATACTCATCGCCAAAGCCAGCCAATTCATCGTAGGCGCGCGTGATCACCGTACGCATACGCGAACTATACTGCGGCTGCACATTACTGCCGCTGATGCGCGGCAACTTCTGAATCTCGGTATTCGCCTGCTGCTTCAGCGCACCGACAGCAAGGCCCAACTTGAGCAGCACCTGAGGTACCACGCCATCACCCTGATCGAGCAGGGCAAAAAGGAGATGTTCGGGCTGCACTTCGCTATTGTTATTGCGTTCAGCCGCCCCCTGAGCGGCAATAATCGCCTCATAGGATTTTTCGGTTAGACGGTTGGTATTGAATGACATAGATTTTTCCTTTTAATTAAGGGTGTGACTGGAATCTGTAGGGCGGTGCCCTACACCCCTGCGGACTGGGGAAGGGTGCGAGGGAAGCAGGTTCCCTCGCGCACCCTACCTACACGTTTTGGTCACACCCCTTTAATACTAGCGGTGCGGCTGCGCATACGCATTACGGTTTAGGGCTACCGCCCTAAAATCCGTTGTTGGAGTTGCGCCCCAAACCCCATTTTTTGAGGGGAGGCGAAGTCTCCCCCAAACCCCGACCGGGAGCGTAACTGTGCGCCATCTTATCCTAGCATGCGGCGATCGCTGCTGCGCTAACGCGGCGTTAGAGGTTTAATAGAATCTGGAGAGCGGCGACATCCTGACTCATGCGCCGCTTGATGCGCAGATCGACCAGGGTGTCCGCTACCTCGTGCGCGCTGCTAGGCAAATGTAATGTGGCTGGTGACACGCGTCTCGGGTGAGGGCCCACCTCACACCAAAGCTTGGCTGAGCGCGGCAAGCTCGGCAGGGCCAATCGGCCCACCGAGGCGTTGGAAACCTGCATGGAGTTGTTGGGCTTGGTGTGGGGTGGGGGGATTTGGGCTGCGTTGCAGCATTACACGCAGCGTCGCCACATACAAACGGCTTAGGGCCGTGGCGGGCAAGAGAGTCTCCAGTTCGTCAAGCGTGGCCATAAGCTGCTCATAAACCAACGGCCAGTTGAGTGCCGCTGGCAACGTTGCGGCTAGGTTGAGCAGCGCCAAGGCTTGGGTGAAACTCGCGGGGCTGGAGGCGGAGACGACTTGCTCATCTACTCCTTCTGCAGTGCCGACTTCCGTCGGCGGCGCCGGAAGCCGGCTAAAGTCGGAAGCGACTTGTCCGCCTACTCCTTCTGTAGTGCCGACTTCCGTCGGCGGCGCCGGAAGCCGGCTAAAGTCAGCACTATGACGCTCTGACACCATATCGGCGACTCCCAACAGGCCAAGCATGCGCGGCATGCCCGCCTTGAGCATCGCGTCAATCTCGTTAGCGTACTGCAACCATGCTCCCACCTGCATCCGGAAGGGATCAGGGATGTCGCGGGCACGTTCGGCCAATTCGCCCAAGCTATAGACGAGCGCACCGGGGAAGCGAGCGCGTACCACGCGCGCCACCCCCGAATCAATCGCAATCAAGAGCTCCGCCTGGGCCACCAATTCCTCGGTGAGCGAACGGGCACAATGGGCGCTAAGATCTAGCCCCAAGACCAACAGCGCCGCACGGGCCTCCGTCTCTGCCGGCGCATCGTCATGCCCCAGAATGCCCGCCGAGGCGACAGGGTAGCTCAACCCACGTTGCGCCAAGTGGCGTTGAAGCAGAGCTACTGTCATAGGGGCGCGCCCGGTGTCGGCTGCGCCAACAATCAGAATGTGGTGATGCTGCATGAGTAATACCAGTGGATGCGAGACGCGAGACGCGAGACGCGAGACGCGAGACGCGAGACGGGAGGAGCTTTCGGGTATACAGCTTTTTTGCTCTGCCGCGTTCTGATGCGGTGGAGCAACGAATCGGTTTGTGCAAAAAAGGGTCAAGGTTGTTCACGTAGGGCCGAAGCATGCGCCCCCGATGCGTACTTCATCGCCACGGAGGCGAGACGCGAGAGGCGGGAGGTCTACCGCATTCCTGCGCTCTGCGCTCTGTTCTCTGCGCTCTGCGCTCTGCGCTCTGCGCTCTGTTCTCTGCGCTCTGTGCTCTGCGCTCTGTCCTCTGTTCTCTCATCCCTCCCCGCGCAGACGACGCAATTCGGCTTGCAACGTTTGCAGTTGCGCCTCCACCGCCGCCCGCGCTTGCGCTTCCGCCTGCGCTTGCGCCTCCGCCGCCGCCCGCGCTTGCGCTTCCGCCTGCGCTTGCGCCTCCGCCGCCGCCCGCGC